>JAEXTE010000073.1 GCA_023453655.1 Pseudomonadota bacterium | reverse complement strand
GTGGCGGCCGCGGCCCTGGCGGCAGCGCCCGCGGACCGGGCGGCGGCGGTCGCGGACCTGGCGGTGGCAATCGCGGCCCGCGCGGCGGCAACCGCTGATCCCATGGACGCAGGTGTCTCGCCACCTGCGTCGATCCACGCGGCCGGGTCTCCTGCCGGGTGGTGACAGCAGGTCCGCCGACGCTCCGCTTCGGCCCTTGCACTCCAGGTTCTACCGGAGGCCGGTCGCGGCCGGTCGCCTAGACCTGGTCTGGTGCGACTTCGCGCAGCCGCGCCTCGTGCAGTTCGACCACGCGGTCGAGCTTGCGGGCCAGCCTGCGGTCGTGGGTCACCAGCACCAGGCTGGTGCGCTGGGCGCGGTTGAGTTCCAGCATCAGCTCGAACACGGTCCCGGCAGTACGTTCGTCCAGGTTGCCGGTCGGCTCGTCGCCCAGCACGCAGGCCGGACGGTTCACCAGTGCCCGCGCGACCGCGGCGCGCTGGCGCTCGCCGCCCGAGAGTTCGCCCGGCTTGTGTTCGATGCGATGGCCCAGGCCCACGGCCTCCAGCAGCTCGCGCGCACGCGCCGCCGCGGCGTCGGTTGCCGCACCGCCGAGCAGCAGCGGCAGCATGGCGTTCTCCAGCGCGGTGAATTCCGGCAGCAGGTGGTGGAACTGGTAGACGAAGCCCAGCGCGCGGTTGCGCAGCTGGCCGCGCGCGGCGTCCGAGAGCGCGCTCATCTTCTGCCCGGTCACGTAGACCTCGCCCGAGGTCGGCGTGTCGAGGCCGCCCAGCAGGTGCAGCAGCGTGCTCTTGCCCGCCCCCGACGCGCCGAGGATGGCCACGGTCTCCCCGGCCTCCACGCGGAAGTCGAGGCCGTCGAACACCGGCGTGCGCATCCTGCCTTCGGCATAGGTCTTGCCGAGCGCTTCGGCCCGGATCACGGTGGAATCCGCTTGCGCCACGGCCGTTTCCTCACTCATAGCGCAGCGCCTCCGCCGGCGCGGTGCGCGCCGCGCGCCAGGCCGGGTAGATCGTGGCCAGGAAGGCCATCAGCATGGCCACGCCGGCGATCACCACCACGTCGCCGGCCTGCAGGTCGATCGGCAGCCCGGTGACGTAGTACACGTCCGAAGGCATCAGCACCATGTCGAAGGCGCGCTCGATCGCGCGCAGGATGTGCTCGAGGTTGAAGGTCAGCACCAGGCCGCCGATCACGCCGGCGATGGTGCCGATCAGCCCGATCAGCGTGCCCTGCACCACGAACACCTGCATCACCCCGCCGGGCGTGAGCCCGAGCGTGCGCAGGATGGCGATGTCGGCCAGCTTGTCGGTCACCAGCATCACCTGCGAGCTGAGCAGCGAGAACGCGCCCATCAGGATGATCAGCGACAGCAGGATGCCGATCATGGTCTTCTCCAGCTTGAGCGCGCGGAACATGTTGGCGTTCTCCATGCTCCAGTCGCTGACCCGGTAATAGCTGCGGCTTTCGGCGGCGAGCGCCTGCGCCAGGTCGGCGGCGACGTCCCAGGCGCGATCCATGTCGTGCAGCTTCAGGCGCACGCCGGTCACGCCATCGCCCAGCCGCATCAGCCGCTGCGCGTCCTGGATGTTGACCACCGCCAGGCGCCGGTCGAAGTCCTGGTAGCCGGCTTCGAAAATGCCGCTGACGGTGAACCGCTTGAGCTGCGGCACCGCTCCCATGGGCGTGACCTGGAAGTCGGTGGTGACCACCACCTTGTCGCCCACGCGGGCACCCAGCCACTGCGCCAGTTCCTTGCCCAGCACGATGTTGAATGCGCCCGGCGCCAGGTCGTCCAGCGAGCCCTGCACCATCCATGCGGCCAGGTCGGAGACCTGCGATTCGGCTTCGGGCGAAACGCCGCGGATCGCGGCCGGCTCCTGGCGCGCCCCGCGCAACAGCGCCTGGGTGTCGATGTACGGCGCCGCGCCCGAGATGCGCGTGTCGCGCTTCGCCACGTCGATGGCGTGCTGCCATCCCTCCATCGTCTGGCCGTCGGCGCTGACCGTGGCGTGCGCGACCATGCCGAGCATGCGGTCCTTGATCTCGCGCTGGAAGCCGCTCATGACCGCCAGCGTGGTGATCAGCACCATCACCCCGATCGCGATGCCGAGGATCGAGGCCAGGGAGATGAAGGAGATGAAGCCGTTGCGGCGCTTGGCGCGCAGGTAGCGCAGGCCGATGGCGACGGGAACCGGTTTGAACATGTGGCGCTCAGCCTGCCTGCGCGCGGGTGGCGCGGCGCCGGAGGGCGGCATGTCGGAGCGGTCTCGGCATCGGCGGCATCGGTCCGGCGTCTTGTCGCGTGAAGGGCCGCCTATGGTGCCATCGAACCCGTGCGCCCGGCATCACGACCGCCGGGCGCGGCCAGTCGGAGTTCACCTCGTCGCGGCGCCGGAAGGGTGTCCGGCCACCAGGCGCAATGCACCCACCGCCCGCGCGCGTCGCGCCAGCGGGCGAAGGCGAGCGGCCCACGCCACTGCAGGACGAAACCGTCAGCAGCCACGCCGTCGACCAGCGGGACTGCCTCGCCCCGGAATACGAAGCTGCGCGCAGGCGAACGCCGCACGCGGCGGGCGGCCCACCAGCCGTATCCGGGCGCCAGCAGTGCGCCGGGCCACGCGACGCCTTCGGGCAGGTCCGACAGCAGCAGGGAGACGCCGGCCAGCAGGCCGAGCAGGAACAACGCGGAGGAGAGCCAGCGCGAGGGCCGCCAGTCGATGCTGGCGTTGCCGCCCTCAGCCGGGCGGAAGTTCGCGCATCTGGCGGACGAGCGCATCGAGTTCGGCATCGGCGGCGGTGTCGTACCCCATGAACCAGCGCCAGAGCCTATCGTCCTCGCAATCCAGCAGGCGTAGGAAAACACCGCGCTGGGCGTCGGAGGCTACCGCCCATTCGCGGTCGAGCCAGCGTTCGAACAGCTGGTCGAGCTCGCGCATGCCGCGGCGGCAGCGCCAGCGGATGCGGCGCAGCCCGGGATCGTCGGACGTGTCGCTCATGCGGGTCGTCGCGCCCTGCCCTTCCCGGCCGCCGCGAACGACGCGGCGGGGCGGGGCCACAGCATCAGCCGTGGCGTTCCAGCATCAGCCGCTTGATCGAACCGATCGCCTTGGCCGGGTTCAGGCCCTTGGGACAGGTGCGCGCGCAGTTCATGATGGTGTGGCAGCGGTAGAGCTTGAACGGATCCTCGAGGTCGTCCAGGCGCGCGCCGGTGTCCTCGTCGCGGCTGTCGACGATCCAGCGGTAGGCCTGCAGCAGGATCGCCGGGCCCAGGTAGCGCTCGCCGTTCCACCAGTAGCTGGGGCAGGCCGTGCTGCAGCAGGCGCAGAGGATGCACTCGTAGAGCCCGTCCAGCTTGTCGCGGTCGGCCGGCGACTGCAGGCGTTCGCGATCCGGCGGCGGCGTGCTCTGGGTACGCAGCCAGGGCTTGATCGAGGCGTACTGCGCGTAGAAGTGGGTCAGGTCCGGCACCAGGTCCTTGACCACGCTCATGTGCGGCAGCGGGTAGATCGGCACCTCGGCCTTCTTGCAGTCGTCGATGGCGCGGGTGCAGGCCAGCGTGTTCGTGCCGTCGATGTTCATCGCGCACGAACCGCAGATGCCCTCGCGGCAGGAGCGACGGAAGGTCAGGGTCGGGTCGATCTCGTTCTTGATCTTGATCAGCGCGTCCAGGACCATCGGCCCGCACTTGTCGAGGTCGACCTCGTAGGTGTCGGTGCTCGGGTTCTGGCCATCGTCCGGGTTCCAGCGGTACACCTTGAAGGTGCGCACGCGCTTGGCGTCCGCCGGCGCCTTGAAGTGGCGACCCTTGCGGACCGTCGAGTTCTTCGGGAGGGTGAATTCAGCCATGGTGTTCGGTCCCGATCAGTAGACGCGCGCTTTCGGCGGCACGACCTCGACTTCGTCGTCGAGCGTGTACATGTGCACCGGACGGTAGTCGATGCTGGTGTTGCCAGCCTCGTCCGCCCAGCACAGCGTGTGCTTGTGCCAGGTCTCGTCGTCGCGATCGGGGAAGTCCTCGCGGGCATGGGCGCCGCGCGATTCCTTGCGGTTCTCGGCCGAGGTGATGGTCACCAGCGCCTGGCCCAGCAGGTTCTGCAGTTCCAGCGTCTCGATCAGGTCCGAATTCCACACCAGCGACCGGTCGCTGACCTTGACGTCGGCGAACGAGGCGTGGATGTCGCGGATCTGCTTCACGCCCTCCTCCAGCGTCTCCTGGGTGCGGAACACCGCGGCATGCGCCTGCATCGAGCGCTGCATGTTGTCGCGGATGACGGCGGTCGGTGTATCGCCCTTGGCGTTGCGCAGCCTGTCGAGGTTGGCGATCGCCTTGTCGGCGGCGTCGCCGGCCAGGCGCTTGTGCGGCTGGCCGGGACGGATGGTCTCGGCGCAGCGGTTGGCCACCGCGCGGCCGAACACCACCAGGTCGAGCAGCGAGTTCGAGCCGAGACGGTTGGCGCCGTGCACCGACACGCAGGCGGCTTCGCCGATCGCATACAGGCCGGGAACCACCGCGTCCGGGTTGCCGTCCTTCAGCTGCACCACTTCGCCGTGGTAATTGGTCGGGATGCCGCCCATGTTGTAGTGGACGGTCGGGATCACCGGGATCGGCTGCTTCTCCACGTCGACGCCGGCGAAGATCTTCGCGCTCTCGGCGATGCCCGGCAGCTTCTTGTGGATGTCGGCCGGGTCGAGGTGGGTCAGGTCGAGGTGGATGTGGTCCTTGTGCTCGCCGACGCCGCGGCCCTCGCGGATCTCGATCGTCATCGAACGGCTGACGACGTCGCGCGAGGCGAGGTCCTTGGCGTTGGGCGCATAGCGCTCCATGAAGCGCTCGCCGTTGCTGTTGCGCAGGATGCCGCCTTCGCCACGCACGCCCTCGGTGATCAGGCAGCCCGCGCCGTAGATGCCGGTCGGGTGGAACTGCACGAACTCCATGTCCTGCAGGCCCAGGCCGGCGCGCAGCGCCATGCCGCCGCCGTCGCCGGTGCAGGTATGGGCCGAGGTCGCGGAGAAGTAGGCGCGGCCGTAGCCGCCGGTCGCCAGCACCACGCCGTGGGCGCGGAACAGGTGCAGGGTGCCCTCGGCCATGTCGAGCGCCAGCACGCCGCGGCACACGCCCTCCTCGTCCATGATCAGGTCGAGCGCGAAGTACTCGATGTAGAACTCGGCCTGGTGCGCCAGCGACTGCTGGTAGAGCGTGTGCAGGATCGCGTGTCCGGTGCGGTCTGCCGCGGCGCAGGTGCGCTGCGCGGTGCCCTTGCCGTAGTGCGTGGTCATGCCGCCGAACGGACGCTGGTAGATCTTGCCCTCGGCGGTGCGCGAGAACGGCACGCCCTGGTGCTCGAGCTCGATGATCGCGGGAATGGCCTCGCGGCACATGTACTGGATGGCGTCCTGGTCGCCCAGCCAGTCCGAACCCTTGATGGTGTCGTAGAAGTGGAAGCGCCAGTCGTCCTCGCCCATGTTGCCCAGCGCGGCGGAGATGCCGCCCTGCGCCGCCACGGTATGCGAACGGGTCGGGAAGACCTTGGTGATGCAGGCGGTCTTGAGGCCCTTGTGGGCCAGGCCGAAGGTCGCGCGCAGGCCGGCGCCGCCGGCCCCGACGACGATCATGTCGTAGTTGTGTTCGGTGATCTTGTAGGCGGAGGTCATCGCAGGCTCACGCGGAGAAGGCGATGCGGGCGATCGCATACAGCGAGGCGACGGCGCCCAGCCCGCACAGGAAATTGTTGAGGAGGTGCGCGGCGATCTCGAGCGAGCGCGTGTGCACGTAGTCCTCGATCACGATCTGCAGGCCGAGCTTGGCGTGCCAGAACATGCTCACCAGGAACACCGCGAAGATGATGGTGTTCCAGGGCCGGGCGATGATGGCGCGCGCCGTGTCCAGGTCCGCGCCCACCAAGGTGACCAGCGTCCAGACGAACCAGATCGCCAGCGGCGCGAGCACCATCGCGGTGACCCGCTGCGTCCAGAAATGGTGGGTGCCCGACTTGCCCGAACCCAGGCCGCGGGCGCGCTTGAGCGGCGTGCGGTACGGCGCCGCGCGCGAGGTCTCGCCACCGCCGCTCATGCCGCACCCCGCAGGCCGAAGTACCAGATCAGCGCGGTCAGCACGAAGCCGACCGCGAACACCGCGATGCCCGAGGCGTACACCTTGGGGATCTCGTAACCCCAGCCCGCGTCCCACAGCAGGTGCCGGATGCCGTTGAGCAGGTGGTAGACCAGGGCCAGCGTGAAGCCGAACAGGAACAGCATTCCGAGCGGCGACGACCACTGGCGCGACGCGAACTCGTAGGCGTCGCCGCCGATGGCGATCGACATCAGCCACCACACCAGGGAGATGCCGCCGAGCGCCAGGGAGATGCCGGTGATGCGATGCAGGAGCGACATCACCGAGGTGAGCTGGAAACGGTATGTCTGCCCCAGCATGAAGGGCGACAGGGGACGATTGGGGTTTGCCATCGCTGGCGGTTCTCCTGGCTGGCGGCGGGGCCGCGTGGCTGGATCGGGCTGGCCGATCAGGCCCGGCCCCGCATGGAATCAGAAATCGATGCAGCGGCCGTTCTTTTCCCAGTCTCCGTACCGGGTGGGGTCGGGGCCATCGCGGCCACCGAACTCCGGCACCTCGGGCGACTGCGGCTCCGTGGCCGCAGCGGGTCCGGCAACGGCAGGCGGATCCTCCGGAAGGCCGCCGCTGCCTTGTTCGCCTAAGATGTCCTGGCTTTTCACCAGCGAAAGTTTAAATCCCGCGCCCATGTCCGACAAGCCAACGCCCGCTTCCGGCGCTTTTTTCGCCATTCCCGGCTGGTCCGTGATCCGCCTGGACGGTGCGGACGCCTCCCGTTTCGCGCAGGCCCAGTTCATGGGCGACGTCGAGGCGCTCGCGCCCGGCCACTGGCAATGGAACGGCTGGCTCACGCCGAAGGGCCGGCTGGTCGCCCTGTTCGCCCTGCTGCGCGCGCAGCCGGACCAGTTGCTCCTGCTGCTCGCCGACGCCGATCCGGAGGGGTTCGTGGCGGAACTGTCGCGCTACGTGTTCCGCAGCAAGGTGCGCATCGCCCATGAAACTGGCCTGGCGGTCCACGGGCGGTTCGAGGCGCCGGCGACCGCGGCGGCCGCGGCGTTCGCCGGCGCGGTCTCGCCCGCCGGGCTGGAGCTCGATTTCGGCGGCGACGGCGGACCGCGCACCCTGGCCGTCTCCGCGGCGCCGGCCCCGGAACGTCCCGAGGCCGCGGACCGCTGGCGCGCCTTCGACCTGGCCCACGGCCTGCCGCGCCTGGACCCCACCCAGGCCTCGCAGTGGACGCCGCAACAGCTCTCGCTCGACCGGCTGCGCGCGTACAGCGTGAAGAAGGGCTGCTATCCCGGCCAGGAGATCGTCGCGCGCACCCACTTCCTCGGCCAGGCCAAACGGGGACTGGTGCGCCTGCGCGCCGAAGCCGCGATCCCCGTCGGCCCGGTATGCGCACCGGCCGATCCCGGCCGCGCGGTCGGCAGCATCGTCAGCGCGGCCGGCAACGAAGCGCTGGCCGCGATGCCGCTGGACGCCACCGGCCCGTGGCTGGCCGCCGGAGTGGAATGCACGGCCCTGCCCCTGCTCGGCGGCCTGGCACGCTGAAACGTGCCGCCGGATAGAGGCCTCAGCCCGCCAGCGCGTTGGCAGCCGCCACGATCTCGTCGTCCGACGGAATCACCAGGAACGCGGCCCCGGCCAGCGGGGTGAAGGTGTCCGCGCCGACCACGCGCCGCAGCGGCTTGTCGCCACACCCGGCCTCGACGATCGCGGTGATGATCCCCTCGCCCACGCCGGCACTGCGGCGACCTTCGTCGACCACGAGGATCCGCCTGCATTCGCCGGCGTGGCGCGCGATCGCCGCCTCGTTGAGCGGCACCAGCCAGCGCAGGTCGACCACGCGCACCTTCCAGCCGTGCGCCTGTCCGATGCGCCGCGCGGCCCGCAGGCTCATCGGCACGCCATTGCCGAAGGTGAAGACCACCAGGTCGGTCGCGTCGGCCTCGTAGACGCGCTCTTCGCCCAGCACCATCGCCTGCTCCGGCGGCGGGTAAGAGGTGAGCCAGCCGCCGTCGCCGGGCTCGTGCAGGTCCTTGGCCATGTACAGCGCGATCGGCTCGAGGAACGCGCAGACGCGCCCGTCCACCTTCGCCAGCGCGACCAGGGTGCGCAGCATGGTGGCGGCGTCGTCGCCGCGGCTGGGGCAGCCGACGACGAGGCCGGGGATGTCGCGCAGCGCGGTGATCGAGTTGTCGTTGTGGAAGTGCCCGCCGAAACCGCGCTGGTAGCCCAGCGAGGCGATGCGCATCACCATCGGGTTGCGGTACTGGCCGTTGCTGAAGAACTGCAGGCTGGCCGCCTCGCCGCGGATCTGGTCGCCGGCATTGTGGAAGTAGGCCAGGTACTGGATCTCCGGAATCGCCAGCATGCCCATGTTGGCGTAGCCCTGGGCCAGGCCGAGGATGATCGTCTCGTCCAGGAGCGTGTTGAACACCCGGCGCGGGCCGAAGGCCTTCTGCAGGCCCTTGGTGACGGTGTACACGCCGCCCTTCTGCGCCACGTCCTCGCCGAACAGCAGTGCGTCGGGATACTTGGCGAACAGGTCGTGCAGCGCGGCGTTGATCTGCAGGGCCAGGTGGCGCGGCGGCAGCCGCTCGGGCAGCTTCGCCTCGCCGCCGAACGCCTGCGGCCTGCGTTCGGCATGGTCGACACGCTCCGCCTCCGCGCGCACCGCGTCGGGTGTATACGGCGCCAGCGGCGCCATCACCTCTTCCAGCGTGGACAGGCGAGGTCGGCGGTCCGCGTCCTCGGCCGCGACGAAACACTTGCGGCGGGTGTCCTCGTACAGCGCCAGCACCTCGTCCCGGGACATCAGCCCGGACTCGAGCGCGATCGCGGCCGAACGCAGCAGCGGATCGGTCGCCTCCACCGCGCACAGCTCGTCGATGCTGCGCCACTCGACCTCGAAGTCGGTGCCGGCATGCCCCATGATCCGGGTGGTGCGCAGGTGCAGGAAGGTCGGGCGGCGCGTACGGCGGCAATGCTCGACGGCACGCTGCACGTCGGCGTAGCCGCTGGCGAGGTCGAGGCCATCGGCGTAGAAGTAGTCGAGGTCGGGACGCTGCGCGAAGTTGCGCGCCACCCAGCCGTCGGGCGTCTTGACCGAAATGCCGATGCCGTTGTCCTCGCACACGAACAGCACCGGCGCCGGCAGCTTCTGGTAGGCCGTCCAGGCGGCGGCGTTGAACGCGGTCTGCGCGGTGGCGTGGTTGCTCGAAGCGTCGCCGAACGAGCAGATGGCGATGCTGTCGTCCGGGATCGGCAGCGCATGGCCGATGCGGCGCGCCTGCTCGATCGCCACCGCGGTGCCGAAGGCCTTGGGCAGGTGCGAGGCGATGGTGGAGGTCTGCGGCAGCACCCACAGCGGCTTGCTGCCCCACACCTTGTGCCGGCCGCCGCTGGCCGGGTCTTCCTTCGAAGCCGCGAACGACAGCGCCGAATCCATGATCGGATCCATGCCCGGCAGCTTGCGGAAGCGCTCGGCCATGAAGCCGCCGCTGCGGTAGTGCAGGAAGGCCGGATCCGTATGCCGCGTCAGCCGCGCGACCATCGCGTTGCCTTCGTGCCCGCTCGAGCCGATGGTGTAGAAGACCTTGTTCTGTACCCGCAGCACGCGCGCCATCAGGTCGAGGTGGCGGCTGATCAGCTGCGATTCGAACAGCTCGCGGAAACCGCGCGCGTCCAGCGCGCTGCCCGGCAGGATCGCTTCGCCATCCGCGGGCCCGGCATCGGCGCGGCCGTTCCAGCCGCGCACGAATTCCTGGAAGTTGACGTCACAGATCTCGGCGCGGTTGAGACCCTTCATGCGGGCCGGGATCGGATTGGGGACTGTGTTGAACATGCAGTGTCTTCGCAGTACGGGCGGCGCGGCGCCGGCGTGTCGGAGTGGGTCAGCGCGATGCCGCGATCAGCGCGGCGTTCTCGGGCGCGGGAGGCGGCATCGGCAGGAAACCGGGCGTGGCGCGCACCCGTCCCAACCAGGCGAGCAGCGCGGGATAGGGAGCGAGCTCGAACCCGCCGTCTTCGGCCACGCCGGTGTAGGCGTACAGCGCGATGTCGGCGACGCCGTACCGGGGGCCGCTGAACCACTCGTGCGCGACAAGGTGGCGCTCCATCACCGCCAGCGCCTGGTGGCCGCGCTCGCGCAGCCGCGGCAGTTCGGCCCGGCGGGGCGAGTCGAGCGGCGTCCAGCCGCAGATGAAGCGCGCTACCGCGATGAAAGGTTCATGGCTGTACTGCTCGAAGAACATCCACGCCAGCGCCTGCGCGCGCATCCAGGGATCTTCCGGCAGGAAAGCGCTGCCTTCGGCCAGGTAGTACAGGATGGCATTGGATTCGACCAGCACGCCGCCGTCCTCGCGCACCAGCATCGGCACCTTGCCGTTGGGGTTGAGCGCCAGGTACTGCGGCGTCCGCGTCTCGCCGCGACTGCTGTCGGTCTCGATCCAGCGGTAGGGCCGGCCCAGCTGCTCCAGCAGCAGGCGCAGCTTGTGGCAGTTGCCGGAGGGCGAATAGCCGTGGATGGTGGTCATGCGACGCGGTCCCGGTGCGCGCGCCAGTC
>JAEXTE010000019.1 GCA_023453655.1 Pseudomonadota bacterium | reverse complement strand
GCCGCTGCCCCGGTGTCTGGCTGCGTCGTGTCGGCGCCGTCGCCGCCGGCCGCCGCACCGGCGGTCGTCGGCAGGGACGACGCGTCGCGCGCTTCGGCGGCGCGGCGGAAGCGCCGGGTCAGGGCCTGCTGCATGGCCGCGTAGTCGTCGCCCGGTTCGATACCGGCGATGTTGTAGCGCCGGTACTGGCCGCGCACCGGCCCCTCGGCGTCGAACACCACGCACGAGGCCACGGTGGCCTCGCCCATGGTGTGGCTGATGTCGAAGCACTCGATGCGCGACGGCGCACGCACCAGGCCCAGAAGTTCGCACAGCGAATCGAGCCGCGCCTGTTGCGCGGCGCGGCTGCCGATCTCGGTGGCCAGCGACATCTCGGCGTTGCGCCGCGCCAGGTCGAGGTAGCCGGCGCGCTCGCCGCGCACGCTGTGGCGGATCTGCACCTTTCGGCCGGTGGCGGCGGTGAAGGCTTCTTCCAGCAGTTCGATGTCCTCGATCGCCCGGTCGAGCACGATCTCGCGCGGCGCCGGCTGCTCGCCGTAGTACTGCGAGACGAAGGCGGCCAGCACCTCGGCCGGGTTGTCGCTGCCGTTGGTCTTGGGAAAGAACGCGCGCGTGCCGAGGTTGCGTCCGTCGCGGAACGCCAGCAGCAGCACGCAGGCCTGGCTGCCCTGCATCGCCACCGCGAGCACGTCGAGTTCGGCGGCGCGACCATCCACGTACTGGCGCGCCTGCAGGGTACGCACGCTGGCGACCAGGTCGCGCAGGCGGGCGGCTTCCTCGAAGTCGAGCCGGGCGCTGGCCGCCTCCATCGCCTCGCCCAGTTCGCGGGTGAGTTCGTCGCTCCGGCCTTCCAGGAACAGCGTCGCGCGACGCACCGCATCGGCGTACTCGCGCGCCGGAACCAGGCCCACGCAAGGCGCGGTGCAGCGGCCGATCTGGTGCTGCAGGCACGGCCGCGAGCGGTTGCGGAACACGCCGTCCTCGCAGCTGCGCAGCTTGAACAGCTTGTGCATCATGTTCAGCGTTTCGCGCACCGCGGTGACGCCGGGGTACGGGCCGAAGTAGCGGCCGGGCACGTTGCGCGGGCCGCGGTGCAACGCGAGTCGCGGCCACGGTTCCTGGGTGACCAGGACGTAGGGATAGCTCTTGTCGTCGCGCAGCAGCACGTTGTAGCGCGGCCGCAGCGACTTGATCAGCTGGTTCTCCAGCAGCAGCGCCTCGCCTTCGGTGCGGGTGACCGTGACCTCCATGCGCGCCACCTGGGACAGCATGGCAAGCGTGCGCGAGGCCTTGGGCGTGTTGGCGAAGTAGCTGGCGACGCGCTTGCGCAACGCACCGGCCTTCCCCACGTACAGCACGCTGCCGTCGGCGGCGATCATGCGGTACACGCCCGGCGCGGTGCTCAGGCCGCGGGCGAAGGCCTTGCCGTCGAAGGGCGCGTCGTCGGGCGGACTGCCGGTGCCGGGAACGGATCGGTCGCCGGTCATTCGCCGATGGGCACGTGGCGCAGCGCGCCGGTGCGGGGATCGAGGCGGAGCACGGCGTGGGCGTCGGTATCGGCGATCCAGACCGCGCCGCCGCCGACCGCCAGGCCGGCCGAACCGTGGAGGCGCTGCGGGAGTTCGATGGTGGACAGCTCGCCGCCGCCCAGGCGCAGGCAGCGCAGCGCGTCGTTGCCGCCGTCGGCGATCCACAGCAGCGGGGAATCGGGGTCGAGCGCGATCGCCAGCGGCTGCTGCAGCCGCGCTTCGGTGCGTGCGCCGTCGGCATGGCCGAACTGCCACTGGTCCTGGCCGACCAGGGTCGAGACCGTGCCGCTGCGCACGTTGACGCTGCGGATGGCCGAGCCGGCCGCATCGCAGACGTACAGCACCTGCTGCACCGCGGCCAGCGCGACGGGTTCGGCGAAGGCGGCGCCTACGCTGCCGCCATCGGTCACCGCCAGGCGTCCGGAGCCGGCCACCAGTTCGATGGCAGGCGCACCCAGGTCGTACTTCCAGATCCGGTTGTCGCCGGTGGTGGCGATGAACAGCGCGCTGCCGCTGATCGCGACGGCACGCGGCTGGTCCAGCGGGACCGCGCGCGGATCGGAGATCGCGCCCTCGCGCGGCGTGCCGGAGCGTCCGGCGCCGCAGAGCGTGTCCACGTCGCCGCCGCGCAGTTCGACGCGGCGGACCGCATGGTTGCCGCTGTCGGCGACATAAAGCACGTCGCGCCACAGGCACATGCCGTGCGGGCGGTTGAACGCCGCCAGTTCCATCGGCCCGTCGATGAAACCCGGGTCGCCGCTGCCGAACTGGCGCAGCACGCGCCCGGACTGGTCGCACTCGAGGATGCGGTGGTGCTCGCAGTCGGCCACGTACAGATAGTTGCCCGAGACCACCAGGCCGGTCGGGAAGCGCAGCGGCAGCGGCGGCTCGCCGCCGCGGCGCATTTCGATCGGATCGGCGCTGGGCAGGGTCGGCACCAGCTCGCCGGCCAGTGCGCCGACCAGCGCGTCGAGTTCGCGGATCGGCCCGTCGCCGACCACGCGCTGGCGGATGCGCCCCTCGCCATCGATCAGCACCACCGTCGGCCAGGCCTCGATGCCGTAGTGCTGCCACAGCGTCCAGTCCGGATCGTGGCCGAGCGGGAAGTCGTAGCGCGGACGGTTCAGGCGCTTTCCGATGCGCCGCGCGTCGCGCTCGCCGTCGAAGCGCGGCACGTGCACGGCGACCACGTTCAGCCGGTCGCCATGGCGCGCGCGCAGGCGCGCCAGGTCGGCCAGGCGCTGCTGGCACCAGGCCGAACCGGCGTTCACGAACGCCAGCGCGCAGACCTTGCCGCGCAGCTGCGCCATGCGCAGCGGCGCCAGCAGGTTCAGCCATTCGATGCCGGGCGGGAACTCGGGGGCGGTGGTCGCGTCCATCGCCGACGATTATGCGTCAATCGGCGCAGTGCGGTCCGCCAGTCGCGCGACCACGGCGCGCGCGGCGCGGTCGACCAGGGTCCAGACGCGTTCGAAGGCCTCCGGCCCGCCGGTATAGGGGTCGGGAATCTCGGCGCCCTGCCCCATCCCCGCCCATTCCAGCAGCAGCGCGCTGCGCGCGGTGGCGCCGGCGGGCGCGCGGGCGCGCACGTCCGACAGGTTGCTGCGGTCCGCGCACAGCAGCCAGTCGAAGCGGCGGTAGTCGGAGGCGTGCAGCTGGCGCGCGCGCAGCAGGGTCAGGTCGACGCCGTGGCGCGCAGCATTGGCGACGGTGCGCGGATCCGGCGGTTCGCCGACGTGCCAGTTGCCCGTGCCGGCGGAGTCGAGTTCGACGCGGTGGTCCAGGCCGGCGTCGTGCAGGCGCTGGCGCAGCACGCCTTCGGCCAGCGGCGAGCGGCAGATGTTGCCCAGGCACACCACCAGCAGCCGCAGCGGTTCAGCCACGCGCCGCCTCCAGGATCGCCTCGGCGCGCGCCAGGTCCTCGGGCGTGTCCACGCCCTGCGGAAACGCCTCTGGCGCAAGGCCGACGGCGATCGGCCAGCCCGCCTCCAGCACCCGCAGCTGTTCCAGCGATTCGATCTGCTCCAGCCGCCCCGGCGGCATCCGCGAGAAACGGCGCAGGAAGCCCGCGCGGTAGGCGTAGATGCCGATGTGGCGCAGCCATTCGCCCGACACGGCGACCGTGCCCTCGCGCGCGAAGGCGTCGCGGTGCCAGGGGATCGGCGCACGGCTGAAGTACAGCGCATGGCCGGTATCGGCGACCACCACCTTGACCGTGTTGGGATCGAACAGGACCGCGGGCGCGTCGACCGGTTCGGCCAGCGTCGCCATCGCGGCGTGTCCGTCCGCGGCGAGTTCCGCCACCCGGCGGATGCCGGCGGCGGGCGCGAAGGGTTCGTCGCCCTGCAGGTTGACCACGAGGGTGTCGTCGGCCCAGCCGGCGATGTCGGCGCATTCGGCCAGGCGGTCGGTGCCCGACTGGTGGTCGGCGCGGGTCATCGCCACGCGCACGCCGCAGCCCTCGAGCGCGTCCGCGATGCGCGGATCGTCGGCGGCCACCCAGACCTCGCGCGCGCCGGCGGCGAGGGCGCGCCGCGCGACGTGCAACACCAGGGGCTCCCCGCCGAGCAGGCGCAGCGGCTTGCCGGGCAGGCGCGTGGCCGCGTAGCGGGCCGGGATGGCGACGACGAAGTCGGGGTGGGTCATGGCGCCTGGGCGGGTCGGGAAGAACGGGTCGGGAGGCGGCCGAGCAGCGCCACCCAGAAGGCCTCGGGCAGTCGCGCGTCGATGCCGACGCTGTACCAGCGCTCGCCGGCCAAGGCGGCGCACTTGACCGCGTCCTTCTCGGTCAGCAGCACCGGCAGGTCGCTGCCGAAGCGCAGGTCGTCGGCCTGGTAGCGGTGGTGGTCCGGGAACGCGTGCGGGACCACGGCGATGCCGTGGCTGCGCAGCATCGAGAAGAACCGCTCGGGATCGCCGATGCCGGCCACCGCGTGCACCCGCTGCCCCGAATAGGCCGCCAGCGGACGCGGCCGCCCGCCCGTGAGCGGGCGCGCGTCGGCCGGCTCGAGCCACATCGGCCATTCGCCGAAGCCGGCGGACAGGTCCGGATCGCTGCCCACGTTGAGCACGCGGAAGTGGCACGACTCGCCGCGACCCGGGGGCTCGCGCAGCGGCCCGGCCGGCAGCAGGTGGCCGTTGCCGTAGCGGCGGCGGCCGTCGATCACTTCGATCTCGAGGTCGCGGGCCAGCCGGTAGTGCTGCAGGCCGTCGTCGCAGACCACGATGTCGCAGCCGCGCGCCACCAGGTCGCGCGCCG
Organism: Pseudomonadota bacterium; assembly: GCA_023453655.1. Taxonomy (GTDB): domain Bacteria; phylum Pseudomonadota; class Gammaproteobacteria; order Xanthomonadales; family Xanthomonadaceae; genus Luteimonas; species Luteimonas composti. The sequence goes on along the minus strand of JAEXTE010000019.1, from coordinate 1,045 downwards.
CGGCGACGCGGTCGGCGTCGACCCGCACCGGCACGCCGGTGCGCGCGGCGATCAGGACGGGTTCGTCGCCGCCCAGCGCGGGATCGGTCCCGGCCTCGACCCAGGCGGGCCGGCCCGCCTCGGCGCGGCCGTAGCCGCGGCTGGCCACGCCGGGCGTCCAGCCGGCCGCGCGCAGGCGTTCGACCAGGGCGATGGTCATCGGCGTCTTGCCGCTGCCGCCGGCCACCAGGTTGCCGACCACGACCACCGGGCAGCCCGGATGGCGCGCACGCAGCAGGCCACGCCGGTACAGGTCGCGGCGCAGGCCGGTCAGCGCGCCATAGACGCCCGAGAGCAGCCGCGCATGCGGCGGCGGCGCCTTGCCGCCGTACCAGTACCCCGGAACCCCGCTGCCGCGGCTCACGCCTCGCCGCCCTCGCGGAACTGCATCCGGTGCAGGTGCGCGTACAGGCCGCCCCGGCCAAGCAGTTCGGCATGCGTGCCCTGCTCCACCAGCCGGCCCTGGTCGAGCACCAGGACCTGGTCGGCGTGCTCGATGGTCGACAAGCGGTGGGCGATGACCAGGGTGGTGCGGTCGGGCATCAGCCGGTTCAGCGCTTCCTGCACCAGCCGCTCGGATTCGGTGTCGAGCGCGGCGGTGGCCTCGTCCAGGATCAGGATCGGTGCGTCGCGGAGGATCGCGCGCGCGATCGCCAGGCGCTGGCGCTGGCCGCCGGACAACATCGAGCCGTTCTCGCCGATCGGCGTGTCCATGCCCTGCGGCAGGCGCTCGATGAATTCCCAGGCATTGGCCGCCTCGGCCGCCGCGCGCAGCGCTTCGGGCGAGGCTTCGGCGGCGTAGGCGATGTTGGCCGCGACGCTGTCGTCGAACAGCATGACCCGCTGCCCGACCAGGGCGATCTGGCGACGCAGGTCGGCGAGCCGGTACTGGTCGAGCGGCACGCCATCGAGGGTGATGCGGCCGCCGCTGGGCTCGTAGAAGCGCGGGACCAGGCGTACCAGGCTGGTCTTGCCGCTGCCCGAGCGCCCGACGATGGCGGTGACG
>JAEXTE010000393.1 GCA_023453655.1 Pseudomonadota bacterium | reverse complement strand
ATCGACGTGGTGCGCGTGCCCGGCGCCTGGGAGATCCCGCTGGTCGCGCGCCGGCTGGCGGCGGGCGGCGCGCACCGCGCGCTGGTCGCGCTGGGCTGCGTGGTGCGCGGCGATACCCGCCATTTCGAGCAGGTGGCCGACGGCTGCAGCGACGCGCTGATGCGGATCGCGCTGGACCACGGCCTGCCGGTGGCCAACGGCGTGCTCGCGGTGGACGCGCACGAGGATGCGGAGTGCCGCGCGGGCGGCAGCCATGGCAACAAGGGAGAGGAGTGCGCGCTGGTGGCGATCGAAATGGCGAACCTGCAGGAGAAACTGTCGTGAGTCCCGGCCCGCAGCGCCGCGACGGCCTCGACCCGGTGGCGCGCACGCGCTCGCGCCGGCGCGCGCTGCAGGCGGTGTACGCCATGCAGCTGTCGGGCGTGGACGCGAACAACGCCATCGCCCAGTTCGCGCACGAGCAGGCGCACGAGGTCGCGGACCTGGCCTATTTCGAGGACCTGGTGCGCGGCGTCGGCCAACACCGCAGGGCGCTCGACGCCTCGCTGCAGCCCTTCCTCGACCGCGCGATCGACGAGGTCGACCCGATCGAGCGCGCGATGCTGCGCATCGCCGCCTACGAACTGCAGCACCGGCTCGACGTGCCCTACCGGGTGGTGATCGACGAGGCGCTGAAGACGGTCAAGCGCTTCGGCTCCGAGCACGGCCACACCTACGTCAACGGCGTGCTCGACCGCGCCGCCGCGCAGTGGCGCGCGCCCGAGGTCCAGTCGCAGCGCAGCTGAGCGCCGCTGCGGCCGCGCCGCCACGACGGGCCATGGAATTCGACCTGATCTCCCGCATCCGCCAGCGCGCCGCTTCGCGCGGCGACGTGGTGCTCGGCATCGGCGACGACGCCGCCCTGCTGCAGCCGACGCCCGGCATGCAGCTGGCCGTGTCGATGGACACGCTCATCAGCGGCGTGCATTTCCCCGAGACCACCGCGCCGGCCGACATCGGCTGGAAGGCGCTGGCGGTGAACCTGTCCGACCTCGCCGCCATGGGCGCGTCGCCGGCCTGGTGCACGCTGTCGCTCTCGCTGCCGTCGCCGGATGCGGCATTCGTGGACGGGTTTCTCGACGGGTTCCTGGCGTTGGCGCAACAGCACGACGTCGCCCTGGTGGGCGGCGACACCACGCGTGGTCCCCTCTCGGTCTGCGTCGCGGTGCACGGCCTGGTCGCGGGAGGCCAGGCGCTGCGACGCGATGGCGCACGCGAAGGCGACGAGGTCTGGGTGACCGGCACGCTGGGCGACGCGGCCGCGGCCCTGGACGCGATGCTGGCGGGTGCGGTCAGCGACCGCGCGCTGCGTGCACGCCTGGACCGGCCGACGCCGCGGGTCGAGGCCGGCCGCGCGCTGGTCGGCCTGGCCCATGCCTGCATCGACGTGTCCGATGGTCTGCTGGCCGACCTGGGCCATGTCTGCAGCGCCAGCGGCGTGGGCGCGCGGATCGAACTCGACGCGCTGCCGGCATCGCCGTCGCTGGCGCGCTTCGCCGCGCCGGTGCGCCGGCCTTGGCAGGCCGGTGGCGGCGACGACTACGAACTGTGTTTCACCGCGCCCCCGGCCGCGCGCGATGCGGTCGCGGAAGCGCTGGAGGCCGTCGCCGTGCGCGCCAGCCGCATCGGCACGATCACCGCGGGGAGCGGCGTGGTCGCCATCGATGCGCAGGGAAAGCCCTGGCAGCCCCCGCGTCGCGGTTTCGCGCACTTCGCCTGACCGGCTCCCCGCCGGGCCGGCACCGTTGCAGGACGCCCCGCCCGCCTCAGCCCCGCCGGGCCAGCGCCGCCTGCATCCGCTCCAGCGCCTGCAGCAGCAGCGGGCGCGGCATCGCGAAGTTCATGCGGACGTGGCCGGCGCCGGCGTCGCCGCAGTCGCGGCCGTCGGTCAGCGCGACCTGCGCCTCGCGCAGGAAGAAGCGCGCGGCGCTGGTGCCGTCGGGAACGCCCAGGCCGCGGCAGTCGATCCAGGCCAGGTAGGTGCCCTGCGGCGCGATGAAGCCGGCCTCGGGCCAGTGCGCGGCGATCCATTCCGAGAGCAGGTCGCGGTTGCGTCGCAGGTACGCCAGCACGTGCTCGAGCCAGGGGCCGCCCTCGCCGAACGCCGCCGCCGAGGCGATCATCCCCAGGCCCGACACGCCGTGCCCGGCGAACAGCGCGAGTCCGCGCCAGCGTTCGAGGTCGGCATCGCTGCTCAGCACCAGCTGCGCGCACTTGAGTCCGGCGAGGTTCCAGCCCTTGGACGCGGAGACCGCCGTGATCGCGTGCCGGGCCGCGGCCTCGCTGACGCTGGCATACGGCACGTGGCGGCCCTCGAGGACCAGCGGCGCATGGATCTCGTCGGCGAACACGCGCGCGCCGTGGCGCTCGACCACCCCGCCAAGCGCGCGCAGTTCGCCGGCCTCGAACACGCGGCCGGTCGGGTTGTGCGGATTGCACAGCACCACCAGCCCGGCGCCGCCGCGCAGTGCGCGTTCGATGCCATCCAGATCCATGGCCCAGCCGTCGGGGTGGCGCAGGTGCGGCACCTCGACCACGCGATGGCCGAGGCTTTCGAGCAAGGGCCGGAACGGCATGTAGGCGGGCGTCGGCAGCACCACCGCGGTGTCGCGCGGCACGAAGTGGTGCAGCGCCACCTCCAGCGCGCCCAGCACGTCGCCGACGCCGTGGATGCGCGCCGGATCGACATGCCAGCCGCAGTGCGCCTGCAGCCACCGCGCGCATGCGGACGAGAGTTCGCGCGACAACGCCGGCGTGGGGTAGCCGCAGCGGCCGGCATCGATCGCCTGGCGCAGCGCCGCGGACACGGGCGGTGCGATCCCGAAATCCATTTCGGCGACGAAGGCGCCGATGCTGCCCGGAAAGGCGGTCCACTTCAGCCCGCCGGCCGCGCGCAGCGCCGCCTCGTCGATGCGGTCGAAGTCCGGCAGGCCGTCGACGGAGGCGGGATCAAGCGTCATCGGCGCGGAAGGCATCGCGGATCCAGTTGAACTCGGGGGCAGTGGGATCGCCGCTGGCCTCGACCACGTCGAACCGGCAGGCGGCGTCCCGGTATTGCGGATGGGCGGCGAGGAAATGGCCGGCGGCCAGCACCAGCCGTCGCCGCTTTCGCGCGTCCACCGAGGCCGCGCCACCGCCGTGGCGATCGGAACGGCGGTAACGCACCTCCACGAAGACCAGTCCTGCGCCGTCCAGCATCACCAGGTCGAGCTCGCCGAAGCGTGCCGCGGCGTTGGACGCGAGCAGCCGCAGTCCGGCCCCGGCCAGGTGGCGTGCCGCGGCGGCCTCGACCGCGGCGCCACGGCCGCGCATGCCGGTGCCGCTGGCGGGCCGCGC
>JAEXTE010000378.1 GCA_023453655.1 Pseudomonadota bacterium | reverse complement strand
CGCGCACCGGCCCGACCCTTTCGGTCCCGGCGATGCGTGCCGGGGACCCACGTGCATAGCGACGCCGCCCACGGCGCTGGTGTCCAGCTGGTCGACACGGCCTGTCTCGCAGCTGCATACCGTTGCCAGGCGCCCACGCGCAATCCAGGGCCGTGGCCGGAAACCCCGCAGGCCTGCGTTAGCACTGGGGCAGGGTGCCGGGATTCCGCGTCCGCCGATCCGCCGGGCTTGCTGACCGGCCGCCCGGACACCGCCGACGCGCGGTCCACCGGCCTGCAGCCCGCCGCGTGCGGCATTCCCGTCAATCCGGTGCAGCGTCGCCGCGGAGGTCCATGTTCGCCATCGTCGTGTTCTGGGTGGCCGCAGGCTTGCTGGCCTACACCTATGCGGGTTATCCACTGCTGGTGATGGCACAGGCGCGCATCCGTCCCCGGCCGATCCGGCGTGGCGACGGCCTGCCCACGGTGACCGCGGTGATGGCGGTCTACAACGGCGCAGTCGAGCTCGCGGCCAAGCTCGACAACCTGGCCGCGCTCGACTACCCGCCGCACCTGCTCGACATCGTCGTGGTCTGCGACGGCTGCGGCGACGCCTCTGAAGAGATCGCGCGCGCGCATCGCGGGCGGCCGGTCACGGTGATCGCGCATACGGAGCGCCGCGGCAAGGCTTCGTGCCTCAACGACGGCGTCGCCGCGGCCCGCGGCGAGCTGCTGCTGATGATGGACGTGCGCCAACGCCTCGAACCCGACGCGCTGCGTCGCCTCGTCGCCTGCCTGGACGATCCCGCCGTGGGCGTGGCGGCCGGCGAACTGCGCTTCGAGGATCCGGATACCGGCTTCGCCGCCAGCGTCGACGCCTACTGGCGCTACGAGAAGGCGATCCGCCTGGCCGAGAGCGCCAGCGGGTCGGCGATCGGCGTGAGCGGTGCGCTGTACGCAGTGCGTCGCGCGCTGTTCCCGGAGGTGCCCGCGGGCACCGTGCTCGACGACGTGTACGTGCCGATGCAGGTCCTGCGCGCGGGCCATCGCGTGGTGCTGGAATCCGGCGCGGTGGCCTGGGACCGGCCTTCGAGCAGCAGCGCACAGGAGCGCGGACGCAAGCTGCGCACGCTGGCCGGCAACTTCCAGCTGGTGGCGCTGGCGCCGTGGCTGCTGGTGCCCGGGCTCAATCCGGCGTGGCTGCGCTTCGTCAGCCACAAGCTGCTGAGGCTGCTGTCGCCGTGGCTGCTGCTGCTGCTTGCCGGCGCCAGCCTGGTGCTGGCGTGGCAGCACTGGTTCTACCTGCTGGCGGCGGCGGGACTGGCCGCGTTCGTGCTGCTGGTGGCGCTGGCCGCGGCGGCACCGCCGCTGGCGCGGCTGCTGCCGGTACGCATCGCCGCGGCGTTCGCGCACATGAACCTGTTCGCCGCGCAGGCGCTGTTCACCTGGCTCGGCAACCGCCGCCTGCACCTGTGGTGAGCGGACGCGCCGGCATTCGGCCTGCGCGGGGAATCAGCGCAGCTCGTGGCTGAGCTGGGGCGGCACGCCGCCGGCCAGCAGCGGACGCGATGCGCCATCCGGATCCGGCAGCGGATCCCAGTCGCGGCAGAACAGCTTCTTCGCCACCTGGGTGGCGCGGTTGGCGATGCCGATCGGCGCGCCCAGCCAGCGCGACACCAGGAAGGCCTTGCGCCGCACCACCCAGTTGTACATCGACTGCTCGGAATAGAACCGGTAGCCCCAGCGCCGCTCGAACAGCCGCGAGGACGGACCGGTCAGCTTCGGACCCCAGCGGAAGAAGAAGAAGCGCATGTCCGACAGCGCCATGCGCGTGCCGAGGTTGTCGAAGTGGATCACCGACCGCGGCTCGACCACCATGGTGCGGCCCATCGCGGCGACCTGCAGCGAGATGTCCAGGTGCTCGCGGATCACCATCGAAGGCAGTTCGATACGCTTGAACAGCTCGCCGTCGAACAGCACGCAGTGCAGCTCGAAGGTGCCGGTGAGGGCGCGTTCGGTCGGGATGTCGGGTACTTCGGTGCGGCGCAGGTGCTTGTGCTCGATCAGGTAGGGCGTGCCCTCCACGTCGACCACGCGGATCTCGCCGGTGTACAGGTGGTTGCGCAGCGGCGCGCCGCGGTCCACGCCCTCGCGCTCGAGGATCAGCGGCGTGACCACGGCGTGTCCGTCGCCCAGGGCCGAGAGCAGCGGCGCCAGCCAGCCCTCGGTGACGCGCGAGTCGTTGTCCAGCAGCACCACGGCCGGGGTGTCGACCAGCGGCTGCGCCTCGCGCAGCGCATCCATCGGCGTGCGCAGGCCCAGCTCGAAGAAGCGCACTTCGGCACGTCCCTCGAGCTGGCGACGCACCGGCGCGATCACCGCTTCGGGATAGTCCAGGTCCATGATCCACAGCCGGAACGGCTGCGGCGTATGGCGGTAGACCGCCTCGACGCATTCGTCGAGCCCCGTGTAGCGGTCGCGGGGCGTGATGATGATCGTGACAACGGGATCCATCGTGCTTCCTGGTGTGGCGATCGGCTCAGCTGCCGCCGAAGCTGCGTCGCCTGAGCCATCGGTATGCGGGGCCGGCCCAGCGCTTGGCCGGTTTCTTCAGGTTCCACAGCAGCCATTGCCGCTGTCGCGCGATGCCGGTGCCCTGCGCGAAGGCGGCCGCCGCGTCCGGGCCCATTCCGCGCTGCAGCGCGTAGCGCCCGATCAGCCAGGCCTCACCGCGGCGGACCACGCGGGTGGTGGGCTCCGACGTGAACAGGTAACGGATACCGCTGTCGAAGGCGGACGCCGCCACCGCCGGCGAATAGAAGCCGCCGGGGATCGACGCGACGTCGACCTGCGTGCCGAGCACGTCGGACAGGCGCGCCACGCTGTCGCGCCATTCCGCGGCCAGCTGCGCGGCGGGCAGGCGCGAGATGTCGGCCGGATGGGTCTGCGAATGGCTGCCGACGACGTGCCCGGCCGCGGCGAGCGCGCGCAGGTCGGGGGCGCTGCAGAAGCCGGGACTGTCCACGCGCGCGCCGGTCACCAGGAAATGCCCGCGCATGCCCAGGGTGTCGAGCGCGCGGGCGGCGGCCACGGCGCTGGCGCCGCCGTCGTCGAAGGTGAGCAGGCAGGCGTCGGCGGCGAAGGC
>JAEXTE010000346.1 GCA_023453655.1 Pseudomonadota bacterium | reverse complement strand
CGGCGCCAGCGCCCGTGCGGGCTTCGGGGGGGCGGGCATCGCGGACTCGGCCTGCGCCGGTGCCCCCAGGGCGGCCGCCGGCTGGGGACGGGCAGGCGGCGGCGGGGTGGCGACCGATGCAACTGCGGCGACCGGGTCGGCTGCCGCGACCGGTGCGGCGGATGCGGCTTCCGGCACGGGGGCGGCGGGCGGCGGCGGCTCCACCGGCGGCGCAGATGCGGGCGTTTGAATCGGAGTCGCGACCGGCCCGGACGCCTGCGCGGGTGCGTCTTCGGTCGGCAGCCCCAGCAGTTGGGCATCCAGGCTGGTCGCGACCGCCTCGGGCATCGCGTCGGGCTCGCCGATCCCGGCGAACTCCGCCGGCACCGCCAAGTGTTCCGGATCCCACCAGCGATGCAGGCAGCGTTCGAGCTCGCTGCGCGTCACCGGCTTGGGCAGGTAGTCGTCCATGCCCGCGTCCAGGCACTTCTGGCGGTCGCCGGCCATCGCGTTCGCGGTCATGGCGATGATCGGCAGGCGGCGACCGTCGCCGTTGGCTTCCTCGTTCTCGCGCCAGCGGCGGGTGGCGGTGTAGCCGTCCATAACCGGCATCTGGCAGTCCATCAGCACCACGTCGTAGCGCGAGGCCGACATGCGCAGCAGCGCGGCCTCGCCGTTGCTGGCGGTGTCGCAGGTGATGCCGAGCACGCCGAGCAGGCGCTGTCCGACCATCAGGTTGACCGGGTTGTCCTCGACCAGCAGGACCCGTGGCTTGCGCAGCGCCAGCCGGTCCGGATCGGGCTTCGCGGCGACGGGCGCCGGCGCGCTGTCCGGCGCTGCGGGCGCTTCGGCCGGGGCCGCGCTGTCGGACGGCGCCTCGAGCAGGGCCGAACGCAGGCTGGCGTCGGGCGCCTGGCGGCTGAGCAGGGTGGTGCTGCGCTGCAGTTCGTCGGGAATCGGATCGTCGCCGTACAGGCAGACCAGGCGCAGCTCGCCGTACACGCTCTGCCTGCCGAGGTTGCGATGCAGCGCCAGCGCGGTGTTGCGCATGCCGGCAAGGTCGGCCAGCACGATGGAGTAGGCCCAGGGCGGGCCCTGGTTGGCGGCGTTGCGCAACCGGTCCAGCGCTTCCTGCGTAGTTTCCACCGAAGTCACGCGCAGGCCCCAGTTGGGCAGCAGCATGCTCAGGCGCAGGCGCAGGCGCGGATCCCCGCTCAGCAGCAGCAACCGGCCTCCCTGCGGATTGGTCTCTTCGGCTTGCATGTCGCCCTGCACCTTGAGCAGCGGAATCTCGAACCAGAACGTCGCGCCGAGTCCCGGTTCGGACTCCACGCCGATGCGTCCCCCCATCAGGTCCACGATGCGCTTGGAAATCGCCAGGCCCAGTCCGGTGCCGCCGTACAGGCGCGTGGTCGAGGCGTCGGCCTGGCTGAAAGCCTGGAACAACCGGCCCTGCGCGGCCTGCGAGATGCCCACGCCGGTATCGCGGACCTCGAAGCGCAGCTGGTGCTGGCTCGGCGTCTCGCCCAGCCGGCGCAGCGTGAGCGTGACCGAACCGCGCTCGGTGAACTTGACCGCGTTGCTGACCAGGTTGCCCAGCACCTGGCGCAGCCGCACCGGGTCGCCGCGCACGGGCAGGCGCACGCCCGGCTCGATCTGCATGTGCATGCGCAGGCCCTTGCTCTGCGCCGGGCGCTCCATCAGCTGCAGCACGCCTTCGGCCACCTCGCGCAGGTTGAACGCGGTGGTCTCGAGTTCGAGCTTGTCGGCCTCGAGCTTGGAGTAGTCGAGGATGTCGTCGACGATGCGCAGCATCTGCTGCGAGGACAGGTAGGCGGTACGCACGAGTTCGGCGTGGTCGGCCGCCAGCCGCGCGTGCATCAGCAGGTCCAGCATCGGCACGATGCCGTTGAGCGGCGTGCGGATCTCGTGGCTCATCGTGGCCAGGAACTCGCCCTTGGCCATCACCGCCGATTCGGCCGCCTGCTTGGCCAGGCGCAGCTCCTGTTCCAGCTGCGCGTGGCGTTCGAGCTCGCGGTGCAGCTCGGCCAGCACCGCCTCGTCGCGCTGGGTGCGCTCGGCGGCCTCGCGCAGCTCGGCGTCGCGCGTGCGCAGGTTGTAGAACACCGCGATCGAGGCGAACACCGCCAGCAGCGCCAGCACCAGCGCAAATCCCTGCCACGGACCCTCCATGCCCAGCACGTGCAGGACCAGACTCAGGGCCGCGCCGCCGGCAGCGCCGAGGGTGAACCAGCGCAGCATGGCGGTCGAAGGACGGGCGTTGCTGATCAGCGGCATCCCGGTCCCCCTACAGCACCGAGGTGTGGAAATCGAACTGCAGGTCGCCGGCCGGGCGCTGCACCAGGTTGCCCTGGATGAAGTCGACGCCGGTCATCCACAGCGTGGCCGCCGATTGCGCGTCCTCGACCTGCTGGCCGATCACCTGCAGGCCCATGCGATGGGCGTAATCGATGGCCGCGCGCATCTCGTCGCGCACCGCGGTGTCGTCGAGGTTGCGCGAGTAGCGCGAATCCAGGCGCACGTAGCCCAGCGGCAGCTGGCCGAGCAGGGCATTGGCCTCGGGACCGTGGCAGTACTGGCTCAGGCACAGCTGCACGCCGGCCGAGACCATCGCGCTGCAGAACTCCTGCAGCGACAGCGCATGCACCAGCGCATCCTCCTGGCGCACGTCGATCACCAGCGACGCGCCGTCCACGCCCGCGTCGGCCAGGGTCTGCAGCAGCCACTGCGCGTGGCCGTCGTGGGCCAGGGTGGACGGCGACTGGGTGACGAACAGGCGCAGCGCGCGCTGTTCCTCGCGCTGGCGGCGCAGCGCGCCGATCGCGATCTCGGCCATGCGCCGGTCCACCTGCAGGGTGGCGCCGATGCGGCTGGCCGCCTGCAGCACGCGACCGGCCGGATGCAGTTCGCCGCCGCCGCCGCGCAGGCGCAGCAGCACCTGGTATTGCGCCTCGTCGCCACCGGCCACCGCCACGATCGGCTGGAACGCCGCCAGCAGGCTGCCCGAGGCGAGCGCGTCGCGCAGCGCCTGTTCGACCGCCGCCAGTTCGCGGTCCTGGGCCGAGACCGGTCGCGTCCAGGCCGCCACGCCATGCGGATGCGCGCGCGCCGCGCGCAGCGCCTCCTCGGCGGCGGACAGGGCCGCGCCCGCGTCCTCGAAGCCCTGCGACAGGTCGGCGTAGCCAACCACGGCGCGCAGCCGCAGGCGCTCGCCCCCGACCTGGAACGGGTGCTCGCCGAAGCCGTCGCGCAGCTGCCGCGCCAGCGGCGGCAGGGCCGCGCCGGAAACCCCGGTGGCAAAGACCAGGAACGTGTTGTCGTTCAGCCGCGAGGCGGCGTGGCCGTCGCAGATCGCGGCCAGGCGGCGCCCCGCTTCGGTCAGCAGTTCCTCGAGCGCCGCGTAGCCGAAGCGGTCGCGCAGGGCGGCGGTGCCGGCGATCTCCACGAACAGCGCCGCGCCCGACGTCGCCCCGGGGACGCTCGTGGTCAGCAGCTGCAGCATCTGCGGGCGGGTATGCAGGCCGGTCGCCGGATGGCGGGCGCCGCTGCCCGCCGCCTGCAGCATGCGCGCGCGCAGGATCCGGCTCTGCACCGCCGAGACCAGGTGGCGCGGGCGCACCGGCTTGCGCAGGAAATCGTCCGCGCCCACGTCCAGCACCTCGAAGCGGCGCTCGGGGTCCTCGTCGCCGGTGAGGAACACCACCGGCGTCATCGCGAAGTCGGGATGGCGGCGGATCAGCGTGGTCAGTTCCACGCCGTCGAGGCCGGGCATGTGCAGGTCCATCAGCACCAGGTCCGGGCGCAGCGACTGCATCGCGTCCATCACCTCGCTGGTGACGGCGACCACGCGCGCCTCCATGCCGGCGCCGTTGAGCACGCTCTCGGCGAACAGGGCCTGGCTGGGATCGTCCTCGACCACCAGCACGCGGTAGGCCGGCGCGACGTCGCGCCCGGATACGGCCGGTGCCTGCGCCGGCGCGGGGGTCAGTTCGACTGCGGTGGCGGGCGCATCCACGCGCGGCAGTTCCGCCGGCGCGGCATCGGCGCACCAGCGGCGCCAGAACCCGGTCGGCGGAAACTCCGCGCGTTGGCGATTGTCGGCGTCAGACACCGCCGGAACCTTGCCGCAAAGCCTGCGCAGGGGCAACCGCGGACGCGCACGCAGCGCGCGCAGGCGCTGGCGGCGGCGTCGGCTTCGACGGGCGCGTCGGCGCGGCCACGTGGTCCATGCGGAAATCCCCCTGTTGCCGGCATTATCGCCACTGCCCGGCCCGGCGACTATCCCATGCGTTCCTGGCCTGCGCGTGCAGGCGCGGGCGACGGTTGCGCGGCCGATGCCCGAAGCGTGACCGTCGGCTCAGCCGGGCACCGGGCGCGGCGCGCGCCGGAACAGCCTGCGCCAGACCCACCACAGCAGCAGCGCCAGCCCGAGGCCGATCCCGACCACCACCGCCAGCACCAGCCACGGATAGGACCAGGCCAGCGCCAGCGCGCCGACCACCACCGCGTCCTCGGTCGCCGAAGCCGTCCAGTTGCTGACCGGCTCGGGCGAGGTGTTGAGCAGGGCGCGCGAGCCGGCCTTCACCGCATGGCTGGCGAGCGCGACGCCGGCGCCCGTGGCGAGCATGCCGGCGCCCAGCTCGCCATCGGACGAGAGCGTGGCCGCGGCCAGGAAGGCGCCGGCGGGCACCCGAGCCAGGGTCTGCAGCAGGTCCCAGGCCGAGTCGATGCCCGGGATCTTGTCGGCCAGGAATTCAGCCAGCGCCAGTGCACCGGAAACCCCCAGCACCCAGGGCGAGGTGGTGGCTTCCAGGGCGGGCGGCAGGTCGAGCCAGCCCAGCGCGCCGGCCACGCCGACCCCGAACACGGTGAGGTAGGCGCGGATGCCGGCCAGCCAGGCCAGCAGGACGCCGACGGCGAACAGGTGGGCCTCGGTCATGGAGGACTCCTCGCGACAAAGCCGGCGAGCGGCTGAACGGCGCCGCGCGCCGTGGCGCCCGGCCGGCCGAGTATAGGGCGGCGCGCCTTGACGCAGCGGCGGCGGCGCCGATATACCGGACCCGATGAGCGGAATCCCTTCCAGCCCGGGCGAGGGCACGCCAGCGCCCGCGGTGGTGCCGGCGCACGTCCGCGGCGCTTCCTACGCGCTGCTGGGCGTGTTCGTGGCGGCGCTGGCGTTCGGGCTGTGGGGCGTCTGGCAGGTGGTGATCGGCCCGGCGCCGGGCACGCCGGCCGACCAGGCCCAGGTCGAGGCGCTGGAGCAGCAGGTGACCACGCTGAGCCGCTCCGACCAGATCAGCCGCGAGGCCAACCGCGACCTGCAGGCCACCCTGGCCGAGCGCGACGAGGAGATCGCGGCGCTGCGCGCGGACGTGGCCTTCTACGAGCGCTTCGTCGGCTCGACCGCGCAGCGACGCGGGCTGACCGTGCACGAACTGGCGCTGACCCCGCGCGGTGGCCAGGCCTGGCACTACACCGCCACCCTGACCCAGAACCTCAACCGCGGCGCGGTCAGCAGCGGCCGGCTCAGCCTGTCGGTCGAGGGTACCCGCGACGGCCGCCTGGAGACGCTGCCCTGGGCGACGCTGCGCCAGGATCCCGATGCCACCGGCGTCGAGTACTCGTTCAAGTACTTCCAGCAGGTGGAGGGCGAGATCGTGCTGCCGCCGGGGTTCGTGCCACTGCGCATCCGCGCACGGCTGGCGCCCGCCTCGGGCGCGGCGGTCGAACAGACCCTGTCCTGGGACGAGGTGGCGCGCCCCGCAGCCGGCTGAACGCTGCATCCGCGCCACGCGCTTGAAGTCGACCCTCCCGCGCCCCATCCTGACCGGATGGAACAGGCCGCCCCCGACTACCTCTCGCTGCAACGCCCGCTCGATTTCACCCCGGCCGCGGCCGGCAAGGTGCGCGAGCTGATCGCCGAGGAGGGCAATCCGGCGCTCAAGCTGCGCGTCTACATCCAGGGCGGCGGCTGCTCGGGCTTCCAGTATGGCTTCGAGTTCGACGAGCAGCAGGCCGAGGACGACCTGGCGATCACCACCGAAGGCGTGACCCTGGTGGTCGATCCGTTGAGCCTGCAATACCTGATGGGCGCTTCGGTGGACTACACCGAGAGCCTGCACGGCGCGCAGTTCACGATCCGCAATCCGAACGCCAAGTCGACCTGCGGCTGCGGGTCCTCGTTCACCGTCTGAACATGGACGCCGGCGCGTCGCCGTTCGCCTTCATCGACGGCGGCCTGGACCGCGCCGAACACCTGCGAAACGCGCCCGGCCGGCTGGCCGCGCTGTGGCCGGCGGCGCGGCTGCTGCTGCTCGACGGCGAAGGCCGCGCGCTGGGCGACGCCGAGCGCGGGCCGCTGC
>JAEXTE010000389.1 GCA_023453655.1 Pseudomonadota bacterium | reverse complement strand
TCGCCAACCAGGACACGTCGCTCGGCGCGTCCTGCTTCGCGGAAAAGCGGACCGTCGAAGCGCTCGAGACGGGCAAGCCCGTCACCCCGTTCCTGTCGTTCGGCGACAGCGTGCGCATCGAGATGCTGGACGGGGAGGGGCGCAGCATCTTCGGCGCCATCGAGCAACGTATCGAGCGCTACGCCGCGGCCTGACGGCGGGGGCTGACGCGATGCCCGCCGTGCGTGCATGATGCGTGCGGCGGCCGTGCGGGGGAGCCGGGCCCATGGCGGGCGCGCGGCGCGGGCGGCGTGCATCGTGGACTGTGACGGGGGCGGGCTGGGTGAGCGAAGAACTGCGGCTGTATTCCTACTGGCGATCGAGCGCGGCCTATCGCGTGCGCATCGGCCTCAACCTCAAGGGCCTGGCCTACGAGACGATGCCGGTGCACCTGCTGCGCGACGGCGGCGAGCAGCTCACGCCGGCCTTCGCCGCGACCAACCCGCAGAAGCTCGTGCCGGTGCTGCAGCACGGGCAGCGCCTGTTCCGCCAGTCGCTGGCGATTCTCGAATACATCGACGAGATGTGGCCCGAACCGCCGCTGCTGCCGGCGACCTCGCGCGAGCGCCAGCGCGTGCGCGCCTTGGCGCAGATGGTGGCCACCGACGTGCATCCGCTCAACAACCTGCGGGTGATGCGCTACTTCGAGGGCGAGTGGAACGTGCCCCAGGCCGAGCGCGACGCATGGACGCGGCACTGGATCATGGAAGGCTTCGACGCCTTCGAGGCGCTGCTGGACGGGCACCCGGCCACGGGCACCTTCTGCGACGGCTTCCTGCCGACCATCGCCGACTGCTGCCTGGTGCCGCAGGTCTACAACGCCCGCCGCTTCGGCGTGGACATGGCGCGCTATCCGACCATCGTCGCCGTCGAACGGGCCTGCATGGAACTGCCGGCGTTCCGCGACGCGGCGCCCGACCGCCAGCCCGACGCCCCGCTGCAGGCCTGAGACCCGGCGCCCTCAGCCGGTGCCGAACACGTCCGCGTAGGGGTCATGCTCGCCGGTGCCGCCTTCGGACAGGCGGAACTTGAGGTCCAGGCCCTCGCGCGAGTCGGCGGCGCGCAGCGCGGTCTCGCGCTCGATCCGGCCTTCCTTGTAGAGCCGGAACAGGCACTGGTCGAAGCTCTCGATGCCGTCCTCGAGCGACTCCTCCATCGCCTGCTTGATCTCGTGCACCTGGCCGCGGCGCAGCAGGTCGCGGATCATCGGGGTGTTGATCAGCACCTCGGTCGCCGGCAGGCGGCGGCCGTCGACGCCCACCACCAGGCGCTGCGAGATCACCGCGCGCAGGTTGAGCGCGAGGTTCATGAGCACGTTCTTGTGCGCGGCCTCGGGGAAGAAGTTGAGGATGCGCTCGATGGTCTGGTCGGCGTTGTTGGAGTGCAGCGTGGCCAGGCACAGGTGCCCGGTCTCGGCGAAGGCGATCGCCGCCTCCATCGTGGTCGCGTCGAGGATCTCGCCGATCAGGATGACGTCCGGCGCCTCGCGCATCGCGTTCTTGAGCGCATTGTGGAAGGCATGGGTGTCCAGGCCGACCTCGCGCTGGTTGACGATCGACTTCTTGTGCTTGTGCAGGTACTCGATCGGGTCCTCGATGGTGAGGATGTGCCCGGAGGTCGTGCTGTTGCGGTAGTCGATCATCGAGGCCAGCGAGGTCGACTTGCCCGAGCCGGTGGAGCCCACGATCAGCACCAGGCCGCGCGGGGCCATGATGATGTCCTTGAGCACCTGCGGCAGCTGCAGCTCCTCGATGGTGGGGATCGTGCTGCGGATCGCGCGGATCACCATGCCCACTTCGCCGCGCTGCTTGAACACGTTGACGCGGAAGCGCCCGGAGTCCTGCAGCGAGATCGCCATGTTGAGCTCGAGGTCGCGCTCGAACTGCGGGACCTGGCCCTCGTCCATCAGCGAGTAGGCGATCTTCTTGACCATGCCGGGGGGCAGGCCGGTGTTGCCCAGCGGATAGAGCTTGCCCTCGACCTTGATGTACACCGGCGCGCCGGTGGTGAGGAACATGTCAGACGCGTTCTTTTCCGCCATCAGCTTCAGGAAATAGCCGATGTCCATGTACCGATCCCCAATGGCCTGGCCCGACCGTTGCGCATCGGGCGAAGGCTGTCGACAATGGCCGCGCACCCCCGTAGACGGCACGGCCCCCCTTATGGCGACAAGCTTCGCATACTTCAGGACCACGGCGCAGGCACTGGTGTGCGGATGCGTGCTGGCGCTCACGGCTTGCGCGTCGACGCCGCCGCCGACCGGCGAACTGGCCGCGGCGCGGCAGGCCGTCTCGCGCGCATCCGATGCCGACGCCGACCAGTACGCGGCGGAGGAACTGGCGCGCGCCGGCGACCTGTTGACCCAGGCGCAGGCCGCGATGGCCTCGCGCCGCGAAGCCGACGCCCGCGAGCTGGCGCTGCGCTCGGCCGCGCTCGCCGATCTCGCCACCGCGCGCAGCCGCGAGGCCACCGTGCGCGCCGAACTCGAACAGCGCCGGGCCGAGGTCGCCACGCTGCGGCAGCGGCTGGGCATGGAGGACAGCCTGTGACCGCCCCCCTGCGCAGCTTCGCCTGCCTGTCGCTGTTGCTGCTGGCCCTGC
>JAEXTE010000328.1 GCA_023453655.1 Pseudomonadota bacterium | reverse complement strand
TGATGAGTCTGCGCCCGCGGCACGGCCCCTTGACGGGGGCTCCGGGACGGGCTCCGGAGCAATGCGGGCATGGTAGTCGGCGGACCAGCGCACGACGCTTCCATGCATACGTATTCATTGCGTGCGGTGCTGCAGCGGGGGTTTCCGATCCGTGCGTCGAGGCACGCTGGCCGCCCCGCAGCCGCCAGGGGCCGGCGACCGCGCATGCCCGTGCGATGGCGAAGAGCTCGCGATCCGCGGCGCCCTCAGGCGATCACTCGGCCACGTAGACGACCGCGGTCCGGGCCGGGATGACGAATCGGCCCCGGGCGGCATCGTGCGTCGACTCGCGCGCGCGCCTGTCGGCCGCCTGTGGTGCCAGGTGGACGGGATGCAGCGAGTAGCTGCGGCCCCGCAGTCCGGGCAGCTCGAGCGCCTGCGGCTCGGGCGCGGCATTGATGAAGTACAGCAGCTCGGAGAACCTCGCGTCGTCCATTCCGCGACCGTCGAGGTGTCCCACCAGCACCAGCGGGTTCTGGTCGGGCCCGCTGTTGGGGAAGCGCAGTCGGCGCTGGATCTCGGCGGCCTCGCGCAGTCGCAGCAGCGGCGTGCTGGCGCGGATGCGCAACAGGTCGAGCAGTGCATCGCGCGAGAACCTGATGTCGTGAGGCGCGGGCCTGATCGCGGGATCGGACAGCAGCGGCCGCATCAATGCCCAGTCGGCGCCGTTGTCGCGCTCGGGCGGCAGCCCGGTGCCGAAGAAATTGTCGCGCAAGGTCCAGTCGAAGCGGTTGAACCAGTCTCCGGAGTCGTAGCTGTTGCGATCCAGCGACTTCGAGCGCAGCGTCTCCAGCCCCGCGTGGAAGTAGGCGACGCCCTGGCTCAGTGCGGTGTGCGCCATGCCCAGCACCTGCACGCGCGCGCGATCCTCTGCCGTGGTCTCGCGCGGCAGCTTGAACACGTTGATGTCGAACAGCGTCTGGTTGTCATGGTTCTCCACGTAGTTGACCACTTCGCCCGGCGCGCTGGCGTAGCCCGCGGGCTGGCCCTTGTAGTCGATCTCGTCCAGGCGCTTCACGCGCCCGTCGGCCGCGGTCATGCGGTCCTCGCGCAGCGTGCCAGCCAGGCCCACGCGGGCCAGGTCGGCCGCGTGCAGCAGGTCGGAGCGCGGGCGGGCGGGATCGGCGTGCGCGTTGGGCGCATAAACGAGCCCGTTGAGCCAGCCTTGTTCGCGCAGCAGCGTCTCGCCGCTGTCGGCCGGGCCGCCGCCCCGCAGCGCATCGCGCGCGCGGTCGCTGAAGGTACCGATGCCCGACCCGGGCAGGGACCCCTGCGAGGCCTGCACGAAACGTGCGCCATCGGCGACCTCGCCGAAGTTCCAGCCCTCGCCGATCAGCTGCACGCGACGGCCGGCCGCGGCGTCGACCGCGCGCTGCAGCCGCTCCATCGCCTCCCGCGGCTGGTGCCCCATGAGGTCGAAGCGGAACGAATCGATACCGTAATGCTCCACCCACAGCACGGCCGAGTCGATCATCAGGCGCGCCATCATCACGTGCTCGGTGGCGGTGTTCTCGCAGCAGGTGGAGCGCGCGACCACGCCATCGGCGTCGAGGCGGTGGTAGTAGCCGGGCACGATCCGGTCCAGCACGGACCGGGCGTCCTGTGCCGATGCGGAGGTGTGGTTGTAGACCACGTCCATGCCCACGCGCAGGCCGATGCCGTGCAGCGCCATCACCATGCGCCGGAACTCGCGGATACGCACCGCCGCGTCGTCGGCATCGCTGGCGTAGCTGCCTTCCGGCACGTTGAAGTGGAAGGGATCGTAGCCCCAGTTGAAGCAGTCGGTGGCGGCCTGTGCCATCACCGCGGCCTGCTGGAGCGGACTGTCCGGCGCGGCGTCCGGTACCTGCGGCGTTGTGCAGCCGGTTTCCGGAATGGTGGCGATGTCGAACACCGGCAGCAGGTGCACGTCGGTCATGCCGGCCTCGGACAGCGCTCGCAGGTGGCGCATTCCGTCCGATTCCAGGTGGGTGAAGCCGAGGTAGCGGCCGCGGTCGGCTTCCGGCACCGTCGCGTCGTGGATCGAGAAGTCCCGCACGTGCAGCTCGTAAACCGCCATGTCGGTCTGCGCGGCGAGCGCGGGCGCGCGCGAATCGTCCCAGCCGTCGGGCTTCAGTGCGGGATCATCGAGGTCGGCGATCCAGCTGCGGCGCGAATCGGCCGAGAGGCCGACCGAGTAGGGATCCGTGACGCGGTTGCGCACCAGGCCGGTGCCGGGCACGTACACGTCCACCAGCCAGGTGTAGTAACGACCGGCAAGGTCGCGGCCGCCGTCGTGCGACCAGATGCCGCTGGCCGCGTCTCGCTGCGCCGGAACCAGCGCGGAAGCGGCGCCGCGCGGGCCGTCGTACAGGCAGGCCGCCACCGCATGGGCCGTCGGCGCCCACAGCGCCAGCCGGATGTCGGCGCCGTCCAGCTCGACACCAAGTGCCTGGTGCCCGGCGGCTTGCGCATACAGCGCGTCGAGCGCGCCGGCGTGCTGCAGCGCCGTGGTCGCCAGCACACGGCCCTGCGCATCCTCGCGCACCAGCAGCAGCTGGCCGCGCAGCAGCTCGCCCACGGCCGCTGCATCGCGATCGTCGATGGCCAGGGTCGCGCCCGCGCCAACGAAGGCGAAGCGCTGCGCAACCTGGGCAGGCAGCTGCCCGGAGGCCGGTTGCAGCGTCAGGACGGTATCGGCGCCCTGCACCGTTGCGCCATGGCCGGCCTGCAGCCCACCGCGTGCGGCGTGGTACAGCCGGAAACGCTCGCCAGCCCGCAGCTGCTCGCCAGGCCAGCGGAGGGTGTGCGCGTCCAGCCAGTGGGCTCGTGCGGCGATGCGCCGCGTGTCGGGTTGCGCGACGAGCGTGCGCGCGAAGCCCGGCATGTCGCAGTCGGCAAGCGAAGGCAGGGGCGCCGTCGCATGTACGGCATTCGCGATCCCCAGCAGGGCCAGCGCGGCGAACGGCGTCAGGGCAGGGCGGATCATCGTGCTGTCGGGCTCCTCGGTCTCGGGCGGCGGGCCGGGTGGCCTGCCGGCGGAACGCTCAGGCGCGGGCCGGCAGCGCTTCGCGGTGGTCGGCGGCCGTCGAGGCGGCGGCTTCGGCGCCGCCGTACCACGCGCCATAGGCTGGCAGGTGCAAGCGGCCCTCGTGCAGTCGGCCGCCGTCCAGGCCGTGTCCGTCGATCGGCTGCACTGCGCCAGCGGACAACTCGATGGCAACGGGAGCGGCGGACAGGTTGAATGCCGCCAGCACCTGCCGGCCCTCGTGCTCGCGCACGAAGGCGAGCACCGGTTCGGGGACGTCGAGGAACCGGATGCTGCCGCGGGCGATCGCCGGCTGCGTCCGCCGCCAGGCGAGGAAGCGCCGGGTTGCGTTGAGCGTGGAATCCGGATCGCGTTCCTGCGCCGTCACGCTGCGCACGCCGTGCGACTCCGGGATCGGCAGCCAGGGCGTGCCGGTGGTGAAGTCGCCGCGGTCGCCGTCGCTCCAGGGCATCGGGGTGCGGCAGCCGTCGCGGCCCTTGAAGTTCGGCCAGAACATCTTGCCGTAGGGGTCGCGCAGGGCCTCGAACGGCACCTCCGCCTCGGGCAGGCCCAGCTCCTCGCCTTGGTAGATGCAGACCGAGCCGCGCAGCGAGCAGACCAGGGCGACCAGCATCCGCGCCAGCTGCGGCGGGGGGTTGGCGCCGCCCCAGCGGGTGACCGCGCGCTGCACGTCGTGGTTGGAGATCGCCCAGCACGGCCAGCCTTCGGTCATCGCCGCTTCCAGCCGCTCGACAGTACCGCGGATGTAGGCGGCGCTGAAATCGTCGGTGAGCAGCTCGAAGCTGTAGCCCATGTGCAGCCGGCGCTCGTCGACGTACTCGGCGGTGGTGGCCAGCGAGTCCTCGGACGAGATCTCCCCCAGCGTGGTGGTGCCGGGATAGCGGTCCACCAGCTGCCGCAGCGATTCCAGGAAAGGCAGGTTCTCCGGCTGCGTGTTGTTGTAGTAGTGGTACTGGTAGGCGTAGGGATTGTCCGGGCTGAAGCCGCGGCCCGTGCGCATGTCCTTGGGCTTGGGCGGGTTGTCGCGCAGCTGCCGGTCGTGGAAGCAGAAGTTGATCGCGTCCAGGCGGAAGCCGTCCACGCCGCGGTCGAGCCAGAAGCGCACGTTGTCCAGCGTCGCGGCCTGCACCTCCGGGTTGTGGAAGTTCAGGTCCGGCTGGGACGACAGGAAGTTGTGCAGGTAGTACTGCTCGCGGCGCGGTTCCCAGCGCCAGGCGACGCCGCCGAACAGCGACATCCAGTTGTTGGGCGGGGTGCCGTCCTCGCTCGGATCGGCCCACACGTACCAGTCGGCCTTCGGGTTGTCGCGGCTCAGGCGGCTTTCGCAGAACCAGTCGTGCTGGTCGGAGGTGTGGCTGAACACCTGGTCGATCATCACCCGGATGCCCAGCCCATGCGCCTTGGCCAGCAGGCGGTCGAAGTCGTCGAGGGTGCCGAACAGCGGGTCGACGTCGCGATAGTCGGCGATGTCGTATCCGAAGTCGGCCATCGGCGACTTGAAGAACGGCGAGATCCAGATCGCGTCCACGCCGAGCGAGGCGACGTAGTCCAGGCGCGCGATGATGCCGGGCAGGTCGCCCACGCCATCGCCGTCGGTGTCCATGAAGCTGCGGGGGTAGATCTGGTAGATCACCGCGCCACGCCACCACTGCTCAGCCGTCATCGCATCCCTATCCTGTACGGGGCGCCGGCGGCACCCACGGAGCGGCGACACTATTCCACAGCGCACTCGCGCCGGCCCCCTGCCGGAAGACGCGCGGCGGCATGAATACGTATGCACCCGCGAGGCAGCGCTTCCCGGCGCGATGCGCGTGCGTGCGGGCCGAATCGCGGAAAACGCCATGGCGTCCTGCCGTTTCTTGCGTCAATGCGGAGCGCCTGCGGTCCAGCCGCGATGTTGCATCGCCGCAAGGCACGGCGATCCACAACAGCGGAGAATGCGCGCTCCGTAATCTGGACCGCCGTCGATGACCGAAAAGCCGCAACTGTCGTTCTGGCAGATCTGGAACATGTGCTTCGGATTCCTGGGCATCCAGTTCGGTTTCGCGTTGCAGACGGCCAACGTCAGCCGCATCTTCCAGACGCTCGGCGCGGACATGGAGCAGGTGCCGGGACTGTGGATCGCGGCGCCCTTGACCGGCCTGCTGGTGCAGCCGGTGATCGGCTATTTCTCCGACCGCACCTGGACGCGGCTGGGGCGGAGGCGTCCCTACTTCCTGTGGGGTGCGATCTTCTCCACCGCCGCGCTGCTGGTGATGCCCAACTCGCCCGAGCTGTGGATCGCGGCCGGCACGCTGTGGGTGCTGGACGCGGCGCTGAACGTGTCGATGGAGCCGTTCCGCGCCTTCGTCGGCGACAACCTCTCGCCGCGCCAGCGTCCGACCGGCTACGCCATGCAGAGCTTCTTCATCGGCGTGGGCTCGGTGGTCGCCAGCCTGCTGCCCTGGCTGCTGGCGCGCGTGGGCGTGGCCAATACCGCCGATCCCGGCCAGGTGCCCGACACCGTGCGCATCGCCTTCTACGCCGGCGGCGCCGTGCTGCTGCTGGCGATCCTGTGGACGGTGCTGCGCTCGCGCGAATACCCGCCGGAGGTGCTGGCCACCTTCGATGACGCCGAACCGCCGGGCGCGCACGCGCATGCGGCGGTGCCGTCCGCCACCGGGGGGCTTCCCTGGCTGGCGATCGGCCTGGCCGGCGTCGTCCTGATCTGGGCGATGGGCTGGGGCCGCCTGCTCTACGTGCTGGCGGCACTGCCGCTGGCCTATGGCGTGGTGCGCCTGGTCGCGCCACGCGTCGCCCCCGGCTCCATGTTCGCCAGCCTGGCGGCCGACCTGCACGCCATGCCGCTGGCCATGCGGCAACTGGCGGTGGTGCAGTTCTTTTCCTGGTTCGGCCTGTTCTGCATGTGGATCTACACCACTGCGGCGGTGACCGGGGTGCATTACGGCACCAGCGACACGGCGTCGGCGGCCTGGAACGAGGGCGCGAACTGGGTGGGCGTGCTGTTCGCCGCCTACAACGGCTTCGCCGCACTGGCCGCGATCGCGATTCCGTGGATGGCGCGGCGCCTGGGCCTGCGCGCCAGTCACCTGGTCAACCTGTGGCTGGGTGGCATCGGCCTGCTGTCGATGGCCTTCATCCGCGATCCGCAGTGGCTGCTGCTGTCGATGGCCGGGGTCGGCTGCGCCTGGGCCTCGATCCTTTCGCTACCCTACGCCATGCTCTCCGACAGCCTGCCGGCCTCGAAGATGGGCGTGTACATGGGCATCTTCAACTTCTTCATCGTGATCCCGCAGCTGGTCGCGGTGAGCGTGCTGGGCGTGGTGCTGTCTGCGCTGTTCGACGGCCAGCCGATGCGCGTGCTGATGCTGGGCGGCGCCTGTTTCATGGTCTCGGGCCTGTGCGCCCTGATGGTGCGGCGCCCGCTGGGCGAGCGTGCCGCCGTTGCCGCGGGAGCACGCTGATGCGCACTGGAATGATTGCCGCCCT
Organism: Pseudomonadota bacterium; assembly: GCA_023453655.1. GTDB lineage: Bacteria > Pseudomonadota > Gammaproteobacteria > Xanthomonadales > Xanthomonadaceae > Luteimonas > Luteimonas composti. Next base: position 1,687 of record JAEXTE010000328.1, on the reverse strand, counting down.
CGCCGCAGCCTGCCTCGCCGGCTGTGCCTCGCAGCCGCCCGTACGCGCGGCCGACTACTACGGCACGCTCGAGCCATTCGCCAGCGAAGCGGTGTACTTCGTCCTCACCGATCGCTTCGTCAACGGCGACCCGGGCAACGACCATCGCGACCAGGGCGGCGCACGCCGCACCTTCGACATCCCGCTGCCGCCATGCGACGGCGTGGCCGGCAACATCGGCTACCTCGGCGGCGATTTCCGCGGCCTGCTCGACAACGCCGGCTACATCCGCGACCTGGGCTTCACCGCGGTCTGGCTGACGCCGATCGTCGACAATCCCGACGAGGCCTTCAGTGGCGGCGACGAGGTGAGCTGCTCCAGCTTCCTCAGCGACCGCGGCAAGACCGGCTACCACGGCTACTGGGGCGTGAACTTCTTCGAACTCGACGAACACCTGCCCAGCCCCGGCCTCGATTTCGCCGGTTTGACCGGCGGCCTGCGCGCGCATGGCCTCAAGACCGTGCTCGACGTGGTCGGCAACCACGGCTCGCCCGGCTACACCATGACCGCGCCGCAGCCGAAGTTCGGCCAGGTCTTCGGTCGCGACGGCGAACTGCTGGCCGACCACCAGAACCTGCCGCCGCCCCGGCTCGATCCCGCCAACAATCCGCTGCACCGCTTCTACAACACGGCGCCCGACCTCGCCCAGCTGGCCGACCTCGACCCGGACAATCCCGAGGTCATGGACTACCTGGTCGAGGCCTACCTGCACTGGATCGGGCAGGGCGTGGACGCGCTGCGCATCGACACCATCCGGCACCAGCCGCTCGCGTTCTGGAAGACCTTCGCCGACCGGGTCCGCGCCCGCCATCCGGGCATGTACATGTTCGGCGAGGCCTTCGACGAGAAGGCCGAGAACATCGCGCCTTTCACCCTGCCGGAAAACGGCGGCATCAGCGTGCTCGACTTCCCGATGAAGGCGGCGATGGCCGAGGTGTTCGGCCGTCCGCGCGCCGGGTTCGAACGCATGGCCGACGCGCTGTATCTCGAGGACGGCCCCTACGCCAATCCGTACGAGCTGGCGATCTTCTACGACAACCACGACATGCCGCGCCTGGATGCCGATGACGCCGGCTTCATCGACGCGCACCACTGGCTGTTCACCGCGCGCGGCATCCCGGTGGTGTACTACGGATCGGAAACCGGCTTCATGCGCGGCCGCGGCGAGCATGCCGGCAACCGTGCCTATTTCGGGTCGGAGCGAATCGCCGCCGCGCCGGAGAGTCCGATCTTCGGCGCGCTGCAGCGCATCGCCACGCTGCGTCGCGAATCGCCCGCGCTGCAGCGCGGGCTGCAGCTCAACCTGCGCCTTGCCGGCGACGAGGCGGCGTTCTACCGCGTCTACCAGCACGGTGGTGTGGCCCAGACCGCGCTGGTGCTGCTGAACAAGGGCGACGCCGAGCGCGAGATCGTGCTCGACGAGCTGGTGCAGCCGGGGCAGTGGCGCGACGGGATGGGCGGCGAGTCGGTCCGGATCGGCGAACGCGTCGCGCTGCGCGTGCCGGCGCACGGGGCGAGGGTGCTGCTGCGCGACGAGCCGCTGGATGCGCCCGCGCTGCTCGCCGAACTGGCGCGCCGCATGGCGCGGTAACGGCGGCGGGTCGCGCGACGACCCGGTTGCGGCGGTCGCGCGCCCTTACGCGGACGG
>JAEXTE010000366.1 GCA_023453655.1 Pseudomonadota bacterium | reverse complement strand
GCCCGAGCCGTGGGTTTCGGCCCAGGCGTTGTCGCCGATCGGCTGAAGGCCCTGCGGGTTGGCGAAGTTGGTCAGGGCCACCTGGCCCAGCGGCGTGGACACGCCATTGCTGTAGCGCGCGGCGACCCCGCCCTCGGCCGAGACTTCGATGCTGCTCAGGCGGCCGGTGGCGTGGCCGTCCTGGACCAGCGCGGACACGCCGAAACGGTCGCCGTACTGGGTCGAGCGCTCCAGGTCCAGGGTCAGGTCCAACGCCGCGGCGCCGCCGGGGATGGTGTGGGTCGGCAGCGTGATCTCGCCGTTGGCGGGCGCGACCAGGGTGCCGGTGTTGGAGTACTGCAGGGTCTGCGGGCCGCCCACGTCGACGCCGTCGATGCGGGTGTGGACCTGCCATTCGTTGGGATTGGCGGTGCGCACGAAGTACATCGACTGCGAGTGCGGCGCGCCCAGCGAGTCGTACACCGTCACCGAGGTGGTGTGGTTGTAGCTTTCCGGGTCGTTGGCGTCGAACGGCGTGGCGGTCGGCGGCGCGGCGTTGCCGGGCAGGTTCAGGCCCAGCGAGACGTGCTCGGTGGCGCGCGGCGGGGCGTCGCCGGTGGCCAGGCGCAGGTCGCTCATGCGGCCGGTGTCGAAGCCGTCGCCGCTGGCGTTGGGCAGGAACACCTGCAGGCGCTGGCCGGCCGGGTTGACCACGTAGCCTTCGCGGTCGGCGCCGAAGTTGCCGGCGCGCGAGTAGGAAACGCCGCTGCTGCCGGACAGGGTGAAGAATCCCTCGCCGGTCAGCGCCATGTCCAGCGACTTGCCGGTGTAGTCCACGTTGCCCTGGGCGAACTGCTGGGCCACGCGCTGCAGGCGCACGCCGGCGCCGATGGTGTTGTTGGACAGGCCGTGCGCGGTGGCGGCGAACACGTCGCCGAACTCGCCGCGCGACTGCTTGAAGCCGGTGCTGTTGGCGTTGGCGATGTTGTTGGAGGTGATGTTGAGGTCGGACGACGCTGCGTTCATCCCGCTCAGCGAGATCAGGAAACTCATGGTGTGCTCCTTCGGGAAGGCGTGCTGGGGACGGCGTTGGTCAGCCGATGCGATGGACCGCCGAGAGCGGGACGCTGCCCATTCCGGCGAGGTTGAGGTACAGGCCGCCCGGTTCGATCGAAACGCTGTCCACGCGCGCGTTGGCACGGATCGGCAGCAGTTCGGCGTCCTTGGCGGAAGGATCGGTGGCGCCGCTGACGGCGCGGAAGCTGTAGGTGCCGGCGGTGGCCGGATTGCCGGCCTCGTCGAGGCCGTCCCATTCGAAGGCGGTGGCGCCCTTGTCGGCGGCCTCCACGGTCATCCGCCGCACGCGCACGCCGTTGGCATCGACCACGTCCATGGTGACCGGCCCGGCCGCGGCGGCGACCACCTCGCCGCGCAGGCCGGCGCCGCGCTGCAGCGGCACCGCGTCGACCGAGACCAGCGCCTCGTGGCCGACCAGGGCGGCCGCGCGCAGGGTCTGGTCGGACTCCATCACGCTGGCCATGGCGGCCATCGCGCCCTGCATCGAATCGATGCCCTGCACGGTGGAGAACTGCGCCAGCTGGCCGAGGAACTGGTTGTTGTCGAGCGGCTTGAGCGGATCCTGGTTCTTAAGCTGCTCGGTCATCAGGTGCAGGAAGTCGGCCTGGCCGAGCGAGGTGCTGCGCGTGGCCTGCTGCTGGCCGAGGCCGAGCGAAGCGTAGTCGGTGCCGGAGATCGTGGTCATCGGGAATCCTCGGGAGGGCGCGCTCAGCGGCCCATGTTCAGGGTGGCCACGGCGAGTTCCTTGGCGGCGTTGAAGACCTCGACGTTGGCCTGGTAGCTGCGCGAGGCCGAGATCAGGTCGACCATCTGGGTCACCGGATCGATGTCGGGCGCGTACACGTAGCCCTGCCCGTCGGCCAGCGGATGGCCGGGCTCGTAGCGGCGCAGCGGCGCGGCGCTGCTGTCGAGCACCTCGTCCACGCGCACGCCGGCCAGGGCCGGATTGCCGTCGATCGGGATGGCCGAGAACACCGGCTGCTTGGCGCGGAACACCTCGTCCGGGTTGCCCGACACCGAGTTGGCGTTGGCCAGGTTGGAGGCGATGGTGGACAGTCGCACCGACTGCGCGTTCATCGCCGAACCGGCGACGTCGAAGATCGGGAGATTGCTCATGGCGGGCTCCTGTCGCGGCTTACTGGCCGGTGATCGCGGTCAGCATCCCGCGCACCTTCGACTCGACGAACGACATCGACGCGCGGTATTCGAGGGTGGCCTGGGCGAAGATCGCGTTCTCGCGGTCGCCGTCGACGGTGTTGCCGTCGAGACTGGGCTGCGAGGACGGCCGGGCGAAGCGCGCGGCCTCGCCGGCGGCGGTGATCGGGTCGCCGGCCGCGGCCGAGGCCGGATGCAGCGCCGCGGACAGGGCGCCGTTGAAGTCCAGGTCCCGGGCCTGGTAGCCGGGGGTGTCGGCGTTGGCGATATTGGCGCTGAGCAACTGCAGGCGCTGCTCGCGCAGGGCGAGCGCGGTGCCGTGGATGCCAAGGAAGTCGGACATGGGCCCTCCGGGGGCGGATACGCCCGGTAAGGCAGGCAAGCGGCGTGCCAGAGGGGGTCCGCTGGCGGCTGCGGGGGAGGTCCCGGTCCGCGCCTGGCCGCGTTGCGGCCCCAAGTCCGGCGGATCCGGCAGGGCGCGCCAAAGCCACCGCCTACGCGGGGCGAGGGCCTTCCGGATCAACCGGTTGCGCGTGCCGCAGGCGGCTAGTGGAAGGCGCCCATGCGCGCGCTGACGCGCTGGGCCAGCTCGCGCTCGGAGTACTTGGGCACGAAGTCGTCGGCGCCGACGCGCTCGACCATGGCCTGGTTGAACACGCCCGACAGCGAGGTGTGCAGCAGCACGAACAGGCCGCGCAGGGCGGGGTCGCGACGGATTTCCGTCGTCAGGGTGTAGCCGTCCATCGCCGGCATCTCGATGTCGGAGATGACCATGGCATAGCGCTCGCCCGGCGGTTCGCCGTTGCGGACCAGCGCCTGCAGGTGGTCCAGCGCCTGGCGCCCGTCCGACAGCTGCACGGCCTCCAGGCCCAGCTGCTCGAGCACCACCCGGATCTGGTTGCGGGCCACGCGCGAATCGTCCACCACCAGCACCTGGCGCGGGCCGCCGTTGGTGGACACCGGCGTGAGCGTGCCCAGGTCGCTGGCGCGCGGGGCCGATTCGGCCAGCACGCTTTCCACGTCGATCAGCTGGATCAGCTCGCCCTGGTGGCGGGCCACGCCGGTGAGGTAGTGGTTCTCGCCGCCGAGGTCGGGCGGCGGCTGGATGTGCTCGACCGCGATGTTGACGATGCGGTCCACCCCGGCGACGAGGAAGCCCTGCACGGTCCGGTTGAATTCGGTCACCACCAGGTAGCGCGGTTCGTCCACGTCGCCGTCGCGGTGGCCGATGGCGCGCGCCAGGTCCAGCACCGGCACGCTGCGCCCGCGTACGTCGGCGGCGCCGGCGAAGGCCTTGGGCAGCTGCGGCAGGGTGAACAGCGGCGGGCGCTGCAGCACTTCCTTGACCTTGAACACGTTGACGCCAAAAAGCTGACGGCTGCCCAGCCGGAACAGCAGCAGGGCCAGCCGGTTGTGGCCGGCCAGGCGGGTGCGCTGGTCGATGCGGTCAAGCAGGTCCTGGCTCATGGGACAGGGTGTCGGCCGCGCGGCGGGGATCTTGAGTCCGGCATTGCGGCTCTCCCCGCACCTGGGGGAGGG
>JAEXTE010000364.1 GCA_023453655.1 Pseudomonadota bacterium | reverse complement strand
GCCCGAGGACGTGCGCCGCCAGGGCGTGACCACGCAGAAGCAGTCGCCGGTGTTCCTGATGGTGGTGCACCTGACCTCCGAGGACGGCCGCTACGACTCGCTGTACCTGCGCAACTACATGCGCCTGCACGTGCGCGACGAGCTCTCGCGCATCGACGGCGTGGGCGACGCCCAGCTGTTCGGCGGCGGCGACTATGCGATGCGGCTGTGGCTGGACCCGGACAGGGTCGCCACGCGCGGCCTGACCGCCGGCGACGTGCTGCGCGCGGTGCGCGAGCAGAACGTGCAGGTCTCGGCCGGCCAGCTCGGCGCCGAGCCGATCGCCAACGGCAGCGACTTCCTGCTGCCGATCAACGCGCGCGGCCGCCTGGAGAGCGTCGAGGAGTTCGGCGACATCGTGCTCGAGGCCGGCAGCGACGGCGAGATCGTGCGCCTGCGCGACGTCGCCCGGATCGAGCTGGCCGCCGGCGACTACACCCTGCGCGCGCGCCTGGACGGCAAGAACGCCGCCGCCATCGGCATCTTCCAGGCCCCCGGCGCGAACGCGCTGGAGATCCGGGACGCGGTGGTGGCGAAGATGGACGAGCTGCGCCCGGCGCAGCCGCCGGGCGTGGAGATCCAGTCGATCTACGACACCACGATCTTCGTGCGCGATTCGATCAAGTCGGTGATCACCACCCTGCTCGAAGCCACGTTGCTGGTGGTGCTGGTCGTGATCCTGTTCCTGCAGACCTGGCGGGCCTCGATCATCCCGCTGCTGGCGGTGCCGGTGTCGGTGGTGGGCACCTTCGCGGTGCTGTACCTGCTGGGCTATTCGATCAACACCCTGAGCCTGTTCGGCCTGGTGCTGGCGAGCGGCATCGTGGTGGACGATGCGATCGTGGTGGTGGAGAACGTCGAGCGCCACATCGAGGAGGGCGCGACGCCGCTGGAGGCCGCGCACCTGGCGATGCGCGAGGTGTCCGGGCCGATCATCGCCATCGCCCTGGTGCTGTGCGCGGTGTTCGTGCCGATGGCGTTCCTCGACGGCGTGACCGGACAGTTCTACAAGCAGTTCGCGGTGACCATCGCGATCTCCACCGTGATCTCGGCGATCAACTCGCTGACCCTGTCGCCGGCGCTGGCCGCCAAGCTGCTCAAGCCGCACGGCGCCCCCAAGGATGCGCCCTCGCGCCTGATCGACCGCCTGTTTGGATGGGTCTTCCGCCCGTTCAACCGCTTCTTCAACCGCAGTTCGCAGCGCTACGAGGGCGCGGTCGCGCGCGCGCTGGGCCGTCGCGGCGCGGTGTTCGTGGTCTACCTGGTGCTGCTGGCCGGTGCGGCGCTGATGTTCAAGGCGGTGCCGGCCGGCTTCATCCCGGTGCAGGACAAGCTGTACCTGATCGCCGGCGTGAAGATGCCCGAGGGCGCCTCGATCGAGCGCACCGATGCGGTGATGAAGCGCATGGCCGCGATCGCCAGGGAGATCGACGGCATCCAGAACGAGGTCGCGTTCCCGGGGCTGAACCCGCTGCAGTTCACCAACACGCCCAACAACGGCGTGGTGTTCTTCACCCTGGCGCCGTTCTCCGAGCGCTCGCGCAGCGCCGAGGAGATCACCGCCGAGCTCAACCAGAAGCTGGGCGCGATCCAGGAGGGCTTCACCTTCGCCTTCATGCCGCCGCCGATCCAGGGACTGGGCAACGGTTCGGGCTGGTCGCTGTTCGTCGAGGACCGCACCCGGCTTGGCTACGGCGCGCTGCAGGAGGCGGTGCAGGCCTTCCAGGGCGCGGCCGCGCAGACCGCCGGCCTCGGCTTCCCGATCACCAGCTACCAGGCCAACGTGCCGCAGCTCGATGCCGAGGTCGACCGGGTCAAGGCCAAGGCCCAGGGCGTGCCGCTGACCGAGCTGTTCGAGACGTTGCAGACTTACCTGGGTTCGGCCTACGTCAACGACTTCAACATGTTCGGCCGGACCTGGCAGGTGATCGCGCAGGCCGACGGCGAGTTCCGCGACCAGGTCGACGACATCGCCAACCTGCGCACCCGCAACGCCGCCGGCGACATGGTGCCGATCGGCGCGATGGTGAACATCCGCCAGACCTATGGCCCCGACCCGGTGATCCGCTTCAACGGCTATCCCGCCGCCGACCTGCTGGGCGAGGCCGACCCGCGGGTGCTGTCCTCGGGCGAGGCGATGGCCACGGTCACCGGGCTGGCGCGGCAGGTGCTGCCGGCGGGCATGGACATCGACTGGAGCGACCTGAGCTACCAGCAGGCCAGCCAGGGCAATGCGGCGATGGTGGTGTTCCCGCTGGCGGTGCTGCTCGCCTTCCTGGTGCTGGCGGCGCTGTACGAAAGCTGGACCCTGCCGCTGGCGGTGATCCTGATCGTGCCGATGACCATGCTCTCCGCGCTGCTCGGCGTGTGGCTGGCCGGCGGCGACAACAACGTGTTCGTGCAGGTCGGGCTGGTGGTGCTGATGGGCCTGGCGTGCAAGAACGCGATCCTGATCGTGGAGTTCGCGCGCGAGCTGGAGATGCAGGGCAAGGGCATCGTCGAGGCTGCGCTTGAGGCCTGCCGCCTGCGCCTGCGTCCGATCGTCATGACCTCGGTGGCCTTCATCGCCGGCACCGTGCCGCTGGTGCTGTCCAGCGGTGCCGGTGCCGAGGTGCGCTCGATCACCGGCATCACCGTGTTCGCCGGAATGCTGGGCGTGACCCTCTTCGGCCTGTTCCTCACGCCGGTGTTCTACGTGGCGCTGCGCAAGCTGGCCAACCGGCCGCTGGTGTCGCACGGCGCGCAGCACGTCTCCGCGCCGGCGCACGTGGACGCATGAGCCCGCGACGTCCGGAAAGCGGCCGGCGCCGCTCACGGACGCTCCACACACTCCCCCGGCGCGGCGCCCGGCGCCGACGACCGACACTCCATTGCAC
>JAEXTE010000322.1 GCA_023453655.1 Pseudomonadota bacterium | reverse complement strand
CTCGCGACCGTCGATGGCGGTGGCCCGGAACTGCTGCACGGTTGCAACGTTCAGCGCCCGCCGGCGAGGACCGGCACCGGATCCGCGAACGGCTTGACGCCCAGCTCGGTCAGGATTTCGGCGGGGTAGTAGGCCACCTCGCCCTTGATCACGGTGGCGACGCGCCGCAATGCCGCGATGTCGGTGGTCGGATCGCCATCCACCAGCACCAGGTCGGCCAGCTTTCCGGGCGCGATGCTGCCCAGGCGATCGAGCGTTCCGGAATACTTCGCGCCGTTCCAGGTCGCCACCTGCAGGGCCTGGGCTGGGGTCAGCCCCGCGCGCACGTAGAGCGCCAGCTCGTGGTGCAGGGTGAAGCCGGGCACCTCGTCGGTGCCTGCCACGAGCGGCACGCCGGCGCGCCAGGCGCGGCCGACGAAGTCGACCATCTTCGCGTAGGACGCTTTGAAACGCTGGCCGGTCGCGTCGTCGGGAATGTCCATCTCGGCCGCGCGCCGGCCGCGCTGCACGTCCGGCGGCAGGTGGTCCTCGATGCCGGCGAAGATCGGCGAAATCTCGCCGTTGCGCTGGTGCAGGAACTCGAAGGTGGCCAGGGTCGGGTCGATCACGATCTGGCGGCTGGCCAGGGTGGCGATGAAGTCCTGCACCGGCTTCGAATCCAGGTCCAGGTCGGCCAGCTCGCGCGCCGGCAGGTAGAAGCGCTCCAGGGTGCGGGTATCGGTGTCGGGCTCGACCAGGAAGTTGAGCATCAGCTGGTTGATGTGGCTGACCTCGTCGTAGCCCGCCTCGATCGCGTCCTGCGCGCGCAGGAACACCGGGACGTGCCCGGTCACCCGCAGGCCCTTTTCGTGGGCATAGGCCACCGTCTGCGGCAGGATCTCCTTCGGGAAGGAGTTGTAGATCTTCAGGTAGGGATAGTCGTGCGCGGCGTACCAGTCGATCGCCTCGCGCGCGCCCGCCAGGTCGCTGACCACGAAGCCGTTGCGCGCCGACTGCTGGCTTTCGCCCTCCAGGAAGCCCGCCGGGACGATGCGCGGCATCAGCAGGGTGCCAGCGCGCTCCTCGGCCATCAGCTGCTGCAGCGTCGCATTGTCGTTGCCCATGTCGCGCAGCGAGGTCACGCCTGCCGCCAGCTGCAGGCCGCCATCCCAGCGCGAAGCGTGCGCGTGCATGTCGAACAGCCCGGGCAGCAGCACCCGGCCCGCCGCGTCGATCACCTGGTCGGCCTGAGCCCGGTCGCTGCCGGCCGCACCGACCGCCACGATGCGCCCACCTTCCAGACGCACGTCGGAAGCATCGCCAAGCCTGGCATGCTCGCTGTCGAACACGCGCGCGTTGCGGATCAGGGTGCTGCCCTTCAGCGGATGCGCCAGCCGCTGCTGCAGCGACACCAGCGCCTCGGCTTCGGCGGCCTTCTGCAAGCCTTCCAGTGCGTCGGCATTGGCCTCCCAGCCCGCCTCCACCATCTGCAGGAAGCCCGGGAAGATGAAGGCGAACAGGCGCGGCCGCGCCTCGACCGTCGCCCAGACGAAGCCGGGCGTGAAGCCGACGCCGGTGACCGCCATCAACTGCACCTGGCGGGTCTCGTTCCCGCGCGTGACCTCGGCCGTCGCGACCTGGCGCGCGCTCAGCGTGCCGCTGGGGATCAGCGGCAGGCGGCCGTCGGGGCGTGCGGCCATTGCCGCCAGCGCGACCGAAGTCACCGCAGGGGAGCCCCCGAGCGGCGAATACTGCGCGCCCGCCTCGACGCGCTGTTCGCCCTGGTCGGAGGTCGAGCGCCAGCGTGCCATGCCGTCGACCAGGGAGAACTCCTCGTCGACCGGCGCGCCGAAGGTGGAGCTGCCCTGCACCTTGTAGGTCCGCAGGGTCCCGTCGTCGTTGAGTGTGAAAGTCTCCCTGAGTTCGGGGCCGCGGCCGTTGTCCTTGAACACGAACTCGCTGCGGACCACGCCGTCCTCGCCGGTGTCGATGGTCTGGTGCCCGGCAGGCTTGCCGCCGTCCACCAGCACCACGTAGCGCAGCGGCCCGGCCGCCTGGAGGGGGCCGGCCAGGGCCAGCAGGATCAGGCACAGGCGTAGATGGCGCTTCATGTCGATCTCCGGTGGGTCCCGGGCACCCGGCGGGAGCCGGGGCGGCGGCCGGGGCAGTGTAAGCCCGCCCGCAGGCCACCCGCGCGGCGCGGGCCATGTGCCGTTCGTCATGGCGGCCCCCCGCCCCCCATCGGCTACCCTTGGCGATTCCGATTTTCGAAGGACTGCCCCATGAAGCACCCGCTCACCGCCGCCCTGGCCATCGCGCTGACCGCCGCGGTCGCCGCTCCGGCCCTCGCCCAGACCGCAGCCGCCGATGGCGCGGCCAGCGTCGCCACGGCGAACGAGGCCCAGGCCGGCAACCCCCTGTTCACCACCAGCCCGCTGCCGCTGCGCTACCCGCAGTTCGACCAGCTGAAGGACGAGCACTTCGCCCCGGCGTTCGACGCCGGCATGGCGCAGGAGCTGCAGGAGATCGCGGCGATCGCCAACCAGCGCTCGGTGCCGACCTTCGAAAACACCATCCTGGCGCTGGAGAAGTCCGGCCAGCTGCTGGGCAACGCGCGACGCATCTTCGGCAACCTCAACGGCACCGATACCAACGACGCGCGCAAGAAGATCAACAGCGACTATGCGCCGAAGTTCGCCGCGCACCGCGACGCGATCATGCTCGATCCGCAGCTGTTCCAGCGCGTGGAAACGGTCTACAACAAGCGCAACGAGCTCGGCCTCGACGCCGAGGGCGTGCGCCTGGTCGAGGAGTACTACGACGGCTTCGTGCGCTCGGGCGCCAAGCTCGCCGATGCCGACAAGGCACGGCTGAAGGAGATCAACGCGCGCATGGCCGCGCTGGGCACCCAGTTCTCCAACAACGTCCTGGACGAGGTCAACGACTCGGCCGTGCTGGTGGACGACGTCGCCGAGCTGGCCGGTCTGAGCGAATCGCAGATCGCCACCGCCGCCTCTGCCGCCAAGGCCAAGGGCCACGAGGGCAAGTACCTGCTGACCCTGCTCAACACCACCGGCCAGCCGCTGCTGCCGCAGCTGGACAACCGCGCCCTGCGCGAGCGCGTGCACAAGGCGTCCGTGGCGCGCGGCAGCCGCGGCAACCAGTGGGACAACACCGGCATCGTCGCCGAGGTGCTGAAGCTGCGCGGCGAACGCGCCAAGCTGCTGGGCTACGACACGCCCGCCGCCTTCACCCTGGCCGACGAGACCGCCGGCACCGTCGAGGCGGTCAACGCGATGCTCGGCCGCCTGGCCCCGGCCGCGGTTGCCAATGCGCGTCGCGAAGGCGCCGCGCTGCAGGCGATGATCGACCGCGAACAGGCCGCCAAGGGCGAACCGAGCTTCCAGCTCGAGCCCTGGGACTGGGCCTACTACACCGAGAAGGTGCGCCAGGCCGAGTACGAGTTCGACGACAACCAGCTCAAGCCCTACTTCGAGATGAAGAACGTGCTCGAGAACGGCGTGTTCTTCGCCGCCACCGAGCTGTACGGCATCACGTTCAAGGAACGCACCGACCTGCCGAAGTACCACCCCGACACCTGGACCTACGACGTCTTCGACAAGGACGGCAAGCCGCTGTCGATCTTCATCTTCGACCCCTATGCGCGTCCGTCCAAGCGCGGCGGCGCGTGGATGAACTCCTACGTCGGCCAGTCCGAACTCGAGGGCACCCTGCCGGTGGTGGCGAACCACCAGAACATCCCCAAGCCGCCGGCGGGCGAGCCGACCCTGCTGACCTGGGACGAGGTCACCACCATGTTCCACGAGTTCGGCCATGCGCTGCACGGCATGTTCTCGGACGTGAAGTACCCGTACTTCTTCATGAACGTGCCGCGCGACTTCGTCGAGTTCCCGTCGCAGGTCAACGAGATGTGGGCCGACTGGCCGTCGATCCTGGCCAACTACGCCAAGCACCACCAGACCGGCGAGCCCCTGCCGCAGGCGCTGCTGGACAAGAAGATGGCCTCGGCCACCTTCAACGAAGGCTTCGCCACCACCGAATACCTAGGCGCGGCGATGCTCGACCAGTACCTGCACCAGCTGCCGCAGGACAAGCTGCCTTCGGCCGACCAGATCATGGCCACCGAGGCGGCCGCGCTGAAGTCGGTGGGCCTGGACTACGCGCCGGTGCCGCCGCGCTACCGCACGCCGTACTTCAGCCACATCATGGGCGGCTACGCGGCCGCGTACTACGCCTACATCTGGTCGGAGGTGCTGGACGCCAACACCGTCGAGTACATCAAGGCCAACGGCGGCCTCAAGCGCGAGAACGGCGACCGCCTGCGCGAGACCCTGCTCTCGCGCGGCGGGGCGAAGGACGCCAAGCAGCTGTTCGTGGACTTCACCGGCCACGAGCCGCGGATCGAGCCGCTGCTGAAGAAGCGTGGGCTGGACGCGCCGGCGTCGAACTGAACCGCCGTCCCCAAGCCTGAAGCGCCGCCGGGATTCCCGGCGGCGTTTTTTTTTGGGGCGGACAGCACCGCACGGCGGCGCCGGCCGCCGCCGGTTGCCGCCCCCCCGGATGGGGGCGGTTAGCATCGCGGCATGTCCTCCCTGCCCGACCCGCCCCTGCCCGACCCGGCTGCCTCGTCCCTGCTGCGCGAGTGGCTCGACCGCCACCGGCGCCTGTTCGTGCTCACCGGCGCCGGCTGCAGCACCGGCTCGGGCATTCCCGACTACCGCGACCGCAACGGAGACTGGAAGCGGACGCCGCCCATCACCCTGCAGGCGTTCACCGGCAGCGACGCCGCCTACCGCCGCTACTGGGCCCGCAGCAGCATCGGCTGGCCGGGCTTCCGCGCCGCGCAGCCCGGCGGTTCCCATGCCACGCTGGCCGAGCTCGAACGCCGCGGCCGCGTGAGGCTGCTGCTCACCCAGAACGTCGACGGCCTGCACCAGCGCGCGGGCAGCCGCGCGGTGATCGACCTGCACGGCCGGCTCGATGCCGTGGTCTGCCTCGGCTGCGGGTCCCGCAGCCCGCGCGAAGAAGTGCAGCTGCAGATCGTCGAATCGAACCGCGACTGGCAGGCCGGCGCGGCGCGGATGGCGCCCGACGGCGACGCCGACCTTGCCGACGAGGCGGTGGACCGGTTCCGGCCGCCCTGGTGCGGGCGCTGCGGCGGCCTGCTCAAGCCCGACGTCGTGTTCTTCGGCGAGGCGGTGCCGCGCCAGCGGGTGGACGAGGCGCAACGCGCCCTGCACGAAGCCGATGCCATGCTCGTGGCCGGATCGTCGCTGATGGTGTGGTCGGGGTTCCGGTTCGCGCGCATGGCCGCCGCGGCAGGATTGCCCATCGCCATCCTCAATGCGGGCCGTACGCGCGCCGACGGGCTGGCCACGCTGCGTATCGACGCCGACATCGCCACCACCCTGCAGGAGGCCCTGCGATGAAGCACCCGCGCCCGCTGCTGCTCGTCCTGCTGCTGTGGGCCGTCCCGCTGGCCGGGTCCGCGCAGCAGTGCGTGGCCGGATTTCCGGAGATCTACGGCCCGCTGTTCGCCGACGCCCAGCGGGCGCTGCCCGACCCCAAGTCGATGGTCGATGCCGTTCCCTCGGCGGCGCCGGCCTCCATCGCCGCCGAATACGCGCAGCGGCGCGGCGAACCGGACTTCGACATGCGCCGCTTCATCGAGCAGCGCTTCGAGCTGCCTTCGCCGGCAGGCGGGGAGTACCGTACCGACCCGCGCGACGACGTCGTGGCGCACATCGACCGCCTCTGGACGGTGCTCGAACGCCAGCCACAGCCGGGCGACGCGCGCAGCTCGCTGCTGCCGCTGCCGCAGCCCTACGTCGTGCCCGGCGGGCGCTACGGCGAGATCTACTACTGGGACTCCTACTTCACCATGCTCGGCCTGGTGGAGAGCGGCCGGCTCGACCTGGTGCGTTCGATGGTCGCCAACTTCGCCGCGCTGATCGACCGCTACGGGCACGTGCCCAACGGCAACCGCACCTACTACCTGAGCCGGTCGCAGCCGCCGTTCTTCGCGCCGATGCTGCGCCTGCTGGCCGAACGCGACGGCCCCGGGGTGCTGGCCGGGTACCTGCCGCAGCTCGAGCGCGAATACGCCTTCTGGATGGATGGCGCCGATGCGCTCGCGCCCGGGCAGGCGCATCGCCGCGCAGTGCGGCTGCGGGACGGCACCGTGCTCAACCGCTACTGGGACGACTGCGACACGCCGCGCGACGAGAGCCACGTCATGGACCTGGACACGGCGGCGGCCGGCGACCGCCCCCGCGCCGAGGTCTACCGCAACCTGCGCGCCGGCGCCGAAAGCGGCTGGGACTTCAGCTCGCGCTGGCTGGCCGACGGGCGCAGCCTGCACAGCATCCGCACGGTCGAGATCGTGCCGCCCGACCTCAACAGCCTGCTGCACGCGCTGGAGGCCACGCTGGCCGACGCCTATCGACAGGTTGGCGACATCGCGCGCGCCACTCGGATGGATGCGCGCGCCGAGGCTCGCGCCGCGGCGATCCGCCGGCTGCTGTGGGACGAGGACCGGGGCGTGTTCACCGACCTGCTGTGGGCCGACATGCGCTCCACCGGCGCGGTCACCCTGGCCAGCGTCTATCCGCTGTACTTCGGCATCGCCGGGCCCGCCCAGGCCGCACGGGTCGCCGAGACCCTGCGCGCGAGGCTGCTGCAGCGCCACGGACTGGCATCGACCACGGTGCGCAGCGGCGAACAGTGGGACATGCCGAACGGCTGGGCCCCGCTGCAGTGGCTGGCGATCCGCGGGCTGTCGCGCTACGGCGAGGATGCGCTGGCGCGCGAGGTGGCCCATCGCTGGATCCGGCGCAACCTCCAGGTTTTCGCCGCCGAGCGCAAGCTGGTCGAGAAGTACGATGTCACTGGCGACGCGGCCGCCGGCGGCGGCGAGTACCCGCTGCAGGACGGCTTCGGCTGGACCAACGGCGTGCTGCGCGCGCTGCTGGTCCTCTACCCCGAGGCGGCGAAAAACTGAGCCCTAGCGCGGCGCCACGTAACCGCCGGCGACGCCGCGCGGCGACAGCACCAGCTGCCACAGATGGATCGAGCGGGCGCGGAAGCTCGCCATCGACGCGCCCAGGTAGTAACGCCACATCCGGCGGAAGCGTTCGTCGTAGCGCGCGGGCAGCGTGTGCCAGGCCGCCTCGATGTTGGCGCGCCAGGCCTGGAGGGTGCGGTCGTAGTCGGTGCCGAAGTTGTGCCAGTCCTCGATGACGAAACGTCCCTCCAGCGCCGTGGCCAGCTGCGCGGCCGAAGGCAGCATCGAGTTGGGGAAGATGTATTTCGCGATCCAGGGGTCGGTATGCGTGCGGCTCCGGTTGCCGCCGATGGTGTGCAGCAGGAACAGTCCGGCGTCGTCGAGGCAGCGGCGGGCGACGTCGAAGTAGGTCGCGTAGTTCCTCACCCCCACGTGCTCGAACATGCCGATCGACACGATGCGGTCGAAACGCTGGTCCAGCGCGCGGTAGTCCTGGACGCGGATCTCGACCGGCAGCCCGGCGCACAGCTCGCGCGCCAGCGCGGCCTGTTCCCGCGAGATGGTGATGCCGACGCCGGATACGCCATGGCGCTCCGCGGCGAACCGGAGCATCTCGCCCCAGCCGCAGCCGATATCGAGCAGGCGCATGCCCGGTTGCAGCCCGAGCTTGCGGCAACACAGGTCGAGCTTGGCCTCCTGCGCCGCGTCCAGGTCGGACGCCTGCCGCCAGTAGCCGCAGCTGTAGACCATCCGCCGGCCCAGCATGGTGCGGTAGAGGTCGTTGCCGAGGTCGTAGTGGCGCTCGCCGACCTGGTAGCTGCGCCTGCCGCGCTGCAGGTTGAGCAGGCGCGCCAGCACGGCCAGCCGCAGTTCGGCGAAGCCGTGGACGCGCCGGTCGGTGCCCGCGCGCAGCAGCCGGTACAGCAGGCCGTCAAGGGATGCCACGTCCCAGGCGCCGTCCATGTACGACTCGCCCAGCGCCAGCGAGCCGCCCGCCAGCACGCGGGCGGGGAAACCGCGATCGTGGATCTGCAGGTCCCAGGGACGCGGGCCGTCGAGCTGGATGTCGGCATCCGCAAGCAGGTCCTGCAGACGGGCCCTGAAGCGCGCGTCCGCCATTGCTCCCGCTCCGTGCCGGCCGCCGTGGCCGGCCACAGTCGCGGGCCAGTCTACTGCGCCGGCTGCGCGTCCGCGAACAGCGGCCGGTAGGCGGGCGCGACATGCGGCAGCAGGACCCGCGCCGGCACCTCGACCGTCTGCACCCCGTCCGAATACGGCCCCACCTGGTAGGGCGGGAACACGAACCGCAGCGCGACCAGCCGCCCGTCGGCGCCGGGCACGGGTTCGAACTGGGCGAAGTTTTCCGGATCGGGAGCCGTGCCCTCCTCGATCATGCGCCCGGCAGAGCGCATCACCCGGCCGCGTTCGTCCGGGTCGAGTTCATCCGCGTCCACCCGTTGCGACAGGGCCGCGTGCAGTTGCTCGCGCACATACGAGGACACCTCGCGCCAGGCTTCCTGCCGGGGAACCAGCTCATCGGCGGTGAGCAGGCGTTGCTCCTGGGGCAGCCACACGAAGCGCGCGATCAGCGGCGCGCCGTGCGCGCCGCCGGTATAGCTGCCGCCGTCGGCCGCCACCGCGAAGACCTGCGGCGTATCCGCCAGCACCTGGAACTCGAGCGCGAGGTCGTACATCGCGCCGGCCTCGGGCTCCATCGCCTCGACCGCCTGCAGCACCTCGGCCCTCGCGGCGTCGGCGTACTGCTTGAGCCGCACCGCCAGGCCCGGGTAGCGGTCGACGCCCTTGGCCCAGGAGATGCCGATGATGTAGCGCGGGTCGGTTTCGACCACGTCCTCGAGCACCACGGGCTCGGGCGCTGGCGCCTCGGCCGGGTCGGCCTGGCCCGCATCCGGCGCGACGGTCCCCTGCGGTCCGGGCGCTTCGCCACGACACGCGGCGAGCACGCACAGCAACACCACCGGAACCAGCCACCGCTTCATGGAACCCCCTGTCGAGACGAGTGCGCAAGCCCTTTGCGCTAACGCTTTTGTAACGTTGTCCGCGTGCAGGAAAGGTCAAGGCGCCTGTGCAGGACCAGCCGCGCCCTGCACGCGGCACGTGGACGAGACGCGCGATGCCAGCCAGTGCATGCCGGCAGTGGAGCGCGCGCGATGCGGCCCACAAACAAAAAGCCCCGGGTGTTTCCACCCGGGGCCCTTGGAGGCGTTGCCTTGAGCGCTGTGTCGCTCAGACGGCCTGCACTTCGTCGGCCTGCAGGCCCTTCTGGCCCTGCACGACCTTGAAGGTGACCTTCTGGCCTTCCTGCAGGGACTTGAAGCCGGTGCCCTGGATCGAGCGGAAGTGGACGAAGAGGTCCTGGCCGCTTTCCGGGGTGATGAAACCGAAGCCCTTGGCGTCGTTGAACCACTTGACGGTGCCGGTCTGACGTTCGGACATGTTGTTACTCCTTGAAACTGACAGTGGATGGATACCAGGCCCTATCGGGGGCTGCCTGGACTGTATCGAGCAAGGGGTAACGCGAACGATGGAGCGGATCGTCTGGAGCAACCGCCGGGGGGGACGGCCTGTAACTCTGGTGATCTACCGCATCGGAGCCACGATGTACCGTGATCCCGGCCTTGAACAGTCCGGGCACGATAGCGCACTTTCAGGGGAAAGTGTGAACCGGGTTTGTCAACCGCCTCACCAGTCTTCACGCCCCGGCAGCAGGGCCGACAGTTCGGCGTCGGTGAGGTTGCGCCACTGCCCCGGCTTGAGGTGGCCGAGCCGGACGCTGCCGATGCGGACTCGACGCAACTGCTTGACCCGGAAGCCGAAATGCGCGGCCATCAGCCTGATCTGGCGGTTCAGGCCCTGCACCAGCACGATCCGGAAGCCGAACGGGCCCAGCTTGCTGGCCCGGCACGGCAGCGTGGTCTGTCCATGGACCGGAACCCCGCGGCTCATGCCGCGCAGGAACTCGGGGGTGACCGGATGGTTCACCGCGACCAGGTATTCCTTCTCCAACCGGTTCTCCGCGCGCAGGATCGCATTGACGATATCGCCATTGCTGGTCAGCAGGATCAGGCCCTCGGAATCCTTGTCCAGGCGGCCGATCGGGAAGATCCGCTGCTCGTGGCCGACGAAATCGACGATGTTGCCCTTGACCGAGGACTCGGTGGTGCAGGTCACGCCGACCGGCTTGTACAGCGCGATGTAGACGTGCCGGCGCTTGCCGGGCGCGACGCGCCGCTGGCGCAGCGGCTGACCGTCCACCAGCACGGCGTCGTCCTCGCCTACTTCGGCACCGACGCGGGCGCGGATGCCGTTGACCGTGACCCGGCCCTCCCCGATCAGGCGGTCGGCCTCGCGGCGGGAACAGTGGCCGGACTCGCTGATGTGACGGTTGAGCCGCATGGGGATGGAGGTGCTGGAGGACGCGCAGTCTCGCAGATCGCGCGCGCACTTGCCGGCCCGAAGCGCGCCGCGTCGGGTGAAGGACGCGAGGAACCGCGCGCCGCCCCGGTCTCAGGCCTGGTCCGCGAGGTCGGCGTAGCCGGGATGGCGCTCCAGCCAGGCGGCGGCGTACTCGCACTGCGGCACCACGCGCAGTCCCTGCGCGCGGGCGTGGTCGAAGGCCGCCCGCACCAGCTGGCCGGCGATGCCGCGACCGCGCAGTTCCGTCGGCACCCCGGTGTGGGTGATCCGCATCCGGCCGTCGCCGAGCGTGTAGTCCAGGACCGCACGATGGCCGTCCAGGTCGATGTGGAAGCCCTGCCCCGGGCGATGTTCGACGTCCATTGCGCTCCTCCTCTACGAAGATCCGTGGGCACCGGCACCGGCGGCCCTCACCGGCCAGTATGCGCACGGCAGGCCATCGGCTGACGCGGCGCGTCAGCCTGGAACTTGACGTCCATCACGTTTCACTCTGGCACGCAACCTGCTTCGTCCGGGTCAACGCAAACGTCGCCGCAGGGGGCCCACGATGATCGACAGCAGCGTCCAGCACCAGGCCATCAACCGCCTGTTCGACCTCGTCCGCAGCGGCGACGTCGACACCCTGGAGTTCTCGCAGCTCGATTCGCTGATCTACAGCGGCCTGGAGCGGACCTACCAGGTCAACGACGCGGATCTGCAGCAGCACCACGCCCAGACCTCGTCCGTCTGAGTTCCGTCAGCGACCTTCGGCGGCGCGGTAGGCGGCTTCGATCGAGTCCACCGCCTGGGCCTGCACCGGATCGCCGCGATCAGCGTGCTTGCGGAACATGTTGACCGACTCCTGGTCCGTGCGGCCGTCCAGCGCGCTCGAGATGAGGATCCGCAGCATCCAGCCCAGGCCCTCCTCCGGATATTCCGACAGCAGGCGGTCCACGTAGGGCTTGGCCTTCGTCGCAGCCTCCGTCGCCTCCAGCCCGGCGTGCATCATCCACATCGAGCCGAGCGCACCCAAAGCCCCGCGGCGCTGCGTCGCGTCGTCGGCGGCGCGGAGGAAGTGCACTTCGGCCTGTTCCCAGCGCCGGCTGCCGTAATAGCCGCCGCCCGCCAGGTAGTGCGCACTCGCATCGTCGGCATCGAGGGCCAGCGCGGCCAGTGCGTGTCGCAACGCCCATTCGGGCTCGTGACGCACCAGTTGCCACGCGATCTGCCGGTGCGCCCATGCATTGGTGGTGTTGAACCGGTATTCCTGCAGCAGCAGCGCCACGCCCTTCCAGCGGTCGGGACCGCCCTGGTCCTCGGGCAGGTTGAGGAACACGTTGCCCGCGTCGCGCAGATGATCTTCGTTGGAGCCGGTGCGCACGGCGATCTCGAGGATGTCGGCCGTCTCGCGGTCGAACCGGTTGTCGTGGCTGAGCCGGTTCCCGCGGTCCCCATAGGGCGCGGCGATGTGTATCGCCAGCTGCGGACGACGCGCCACGTGGCGCGACAGCACCACGCCGAACGAAAGCATCCGCTCGTAGTCCCCGCCCCAGCGGGGCGCCAGCGATGCCATCCGCTGGCGGGCAAAATCCACGCACGCCGGGTCGTGGGCCATCGCGCCGCGGTAGGCCTCGCGCTCGAGATGTTCGCGTGAACTGAGCATCGCCACGCTGAGCAGGCCCACGTAGGCCGGCATCAGCCTCGGCTCCAGCGCGATGGCGCGCCGGAACAGCGGCACCGCCTGTTCGGCCAGGACGCCCATCCGCCGCATCTGCTCAATCGGGGTCTCGGAGGCCCATTTGCCGCCGCGGGCGTCCCACGCCGCGTCCTTGTAGTGATTCGCACGCGCCAGGAGGGCATACGGGCTCCGCGGGGCCAGCTCCAGCCAGCGTCCGGAGATGCGCCCGGCCTCCTCGCTCTGGTCGAAGGCTTCGATGGCGACGTGGATCTCCTCGCTGCCGGCCTCGGAGAAATGCGCCGCCAGCAACGCCTCGAACACCGCGTCCAGCGCCGCCAGCTCGCCGCGGTCGAGATAGCCTTCCACCGTTGCCAGCGGCAGCGGCCTGAACGCGTGGTAGCGGCAGTGGGCCTCGGCATGGCCGTCCGGCCAGCGGTTGCCGGGCAGGTCCGGGTAGGCCAGGCAGCGCGCCAGCGGGTCGTCGAGGCGTTCGGCCTCGCGTGCCTGCGAGAAGTAGGCGCGCCAGGGGTCGGGCGCCGCCCTGAACGCATCGCCTGCCGCCCGGTCCGGAATCGGAGGCGGCTCCGGTGCCGCCACGTCCTGCGCCATCGCCGCGCCGCACGCCAGCACGCACGCCGCCGCGGCCATCCACGTCCCGTGCCCCAACCCCGCCCCCATCGCCGCCCTGGGCCGCGGCACGGGGCGCCGCGATCAGCCGAAGGACGGACTGAGCAATCTTGCCACGAAGGTGCTGGCCGCGCGCGGCTCCATCAGCACGGTGAACAGGATCCCGTAGGCGGCGCCCCACAGGTGCGCGCTGTGGTTGACGTTGTCGCCGCCGCGCCGGTCCATCCAGATCGAGTAGCCGACGTACAGCGCGGCGTAGACGATCGCGGGGACCGGGACGAAGAACACGAAGATCAGGCTCCACGGCGCGAACAGGATGAAGCTGAAGAGCACCGCCGACACCGCCCCGGACGCGCCCAGGCTGCGGTAGCCCGCGTCCTTCTGGTGGCGGAAATAGGTCGGCATGATCGCCATGACGATCGCCGACAGGTAGAACGCCGCATAGCCGAGCTGGCCGATGCGGTCGACGAACACCGGCTCGATCGCGCGCCCGAAGAAGAACAGCGTGATCATGTTGAACAGCAGGTGCTGCATGTCGGCATGCACGAAGCCGTGCGTGACCAGCCGGTCGTACTGGCGGTGGCGGTCGATGGCCGGCGGCCACAGCAGCAACCGCTCCAGCAGCGCGCGGTTGTTGAACGCCTGCCAGGACACCAGCACGGTCAGGCCGATCAGGACGAAGGTGACGATGGGCATGCGCGGCTCCGGCGGGCGTCAGGTGGCGACGCGGTAGTTGTCCTGCATCGGGTAGACCCGCGCGTACAGCGCGAACGCCGCCGCGGCGACGAAGGCGAAGGCCGCGAAGAAGAACATCAGGAAGGCCGGCTCGCTGAGCCCGGTCTGCGCGATCATCGCCTTGAAGCCGTCGTTGCGCACGCCGGCGTTGGTCAGCAGCACCCACAGGCTGCCGAACGTGCTCGTCAGGTACCAGAAGGCCATGATCACGCCCTTCATCGCATGCGGCGCCTGGCTGTAGGCGAACTCCAGCGCGGTGGCCGAGACCAGCACCTCGCCGAAGGTCAGCAGGAGGTAGGGCAGCGCCTGCCAGGTGAGCGAGACCTGCGCGCCGCCGTCGATCCACAGCTGCAGCACGCCCGCCACGATCCAGGCCACGCCCGAGAACGCGATGCCCCAGCCCATGCGCCGCAGCGCCGTGACCTGGAAGCCCATCCGGCGCAGCAGCGGGTACAGCACCAGGTTGTTGAAGGGGATCAGCAGCATCACCAGCAGCGGATTGAGCGCCTGCATCTGCGCCGGCTCCTGGATCAGCCAGCTGGGCCACCACGACGCCTCGTGCGGGATCACCATGGCGTTGCCCTGGATGATCCAGGTCGAGGCCTTCTGGTCGAACAGCGACCAGAACGGCGTCACCAGCGCGAACACGATCAGGATCCGCAGCACCGCGCGAACGCCGTCCACCGCCGCGTCCGGATGCAGGCCACGCGCACGCTCGAGCTGCAGCGACGCGCCCCAGCCGCCGAATGCGATCAGCACGCCGAGCGCCAGGCAGGCGGTGATGACGAAGCCGAACGCCTCCGGCCATGGCACCCCGGCGCCGACCGCGTCCAACGCCCACAGGGCAAGCATCAACGCCGCCGCCACGATGCCGGTCCAGGCCACCATCGCGCCGGCATTGCCCTCGCCCGCGCGCCGCTGCCGCAGCGCGGTGCGGACCACGTTGAGGAAAGAGTGCGGGTCGTTGCCCGAAGGCGGCACGTTGACGTACTGGCGGCGCCCCATCCAGAAGATCACCGTGGCGATGAACATCAGCACGCCCGGCACGCCGAACGCCACCGCCGGCCCGAAATGGCGCAGCAGCAGCGGCGCGAACAGCGAGGCGAAGAACGAGCCGAAGTTGATGATCCAGTAGAAGGCGTCGAAGACGACCTTGGCCTTGTCCTTGTTGCTCTGGACGAACTGGTCGCCGCAGAAGCTGACCACCAGCGGTTTGATCCCGCCCGAGCCCAGTGCGATCAGGAACAGGCCGGTGAAGAAGCCCGTGCGGTTACCCTCGAACAGCGCCAGGCAGGCGTGGCCGGCGCAGTAGATCAGCGAGAACCACAGGACGGTGTTGTACTTGCCGAAGAAGCGGTCGGACAGCCAGCCGCCCAGCAGCGGGAAGAAATACACGCCGATCACGAAGGAGTGGAACACCTCCTTGGCCATCGACTCGCGGTCCGCGCCCTCGGGCAGGTACTGCAGCAGCACCGAGCTGATCAGGAACGGCACCAGGATGTTGCGCATCCCGTAGAAGCTGAAGCGTTCGCAGGCCTCGTTGCCGATGATGTACTTGATCTGGCCGGGCATGCGGCCCTGGGCGGGGTTGGCGGGCGTGGCGCCGTGGTTCATGGGCGTCGGGTCCGATGGGCGAAGTCGGGCAGGCTAGCCGATCCGGCGGGATCTGCCCATGCGCCCCGCCCCTTGACACTTGGGCGTCGCGCAACCCCGCTGGCATGATGCCGGCCTGTCCTCGCACCGGATACCCGATGAAACAGGCCCTGTTCGCCACCCTGCTCGCCCTGGCGGCGCCCCTGTCGGTCGTCGCGCAGGCGCCGCTGACGACCGTCTCCGAGCGCAGCGGCTTCGTGAAGACCGGCCGCTACGACGAGACCATCGCCCTGTGCGCGGCCTTCGCGCAACGGCATCCCGACGCGGTGCGCTGCTTCGATTTCGGCACCACGCCCGAGGGCCGGCCGATGAAGGCGCTGGCGATCTCCCGCAGCGGCGCGTTGACGCCGGCGGCGGCGCGCGAGCGAGGCATTCCCGTGGTGCTGATGCAGGGCGGCATCCACTCCGGCGAGATCGACGGCAAGGACGCCGGTTTCCTGGCCTTGCGCGAGGTCCTGGAGGGCGCCGCCGCGGCAGGCGCGCTGGAGCAGCTGGTGTGGGTGTTCGTGCCGGTGTTCAACGTCGACGGCCACGAGCGCTTCGGCGCCTGGAATCGCCCCAACCAGCGCGGCCCGGAGGAAATGGGCTGGCGCACGACGGCGCAGAACTACAACCTCAACCGCGACTACGCCAAGGCCGACTCGCCGGAAATGCGGGCGATGCTGCGCCTGGTCGGGGAATGGGACCCGATCGCCACCATCGACCTGCACGCCACCGACGGCGCGCAGTTCGAGCACGACATCTCGATCCAGGTCGAGCCGCTGCACGGGGGCGACGAGGCCCTGCGCGAGGCCGGCCGCGCGTTGCGCGACGGCACCATGGCGGACCTCGCCGCGCAGGGCTCGCTGCCGCTGCCGTTCTATCCCTCGTTCGAGGATTACGAGGACCCGGCCTCGGGCTTCGAGGATGGCGTCTCGCCGCCGCGCTTTTCCACCGGCTACTTCCAGCTGCGCAACCGGCTCGGGATGCTGGTCGAGACCCACTCGTGGAAGGAGTACCCGGTGCGCGTGCGCATCACCCGCAACACCATCGTCTCGGTGCTGGAGCAGGTGGCGCGGCGCGGCCGCGACTGGATGGCGCTGGCGCGCGCGGCCGATGCGCGGGACCTGTCCGGCCAGCCGGTGGCGCTGGACTACAGGGCGACCGACGCCAGCCGGGTCATCGACTTCCGCGGCTATGCCTATACGCGCACGCCGTCGGAAGTGTCGGGTGCGCCGATGACGCGCTACGACGAGTCCACGCCGCAGGTGTGGAAGGTGCCGCTGCGCGACACGGTCCTGCCGCGCGTCGAGGTGGCGGCCCCGCGCGCGGGCTACCTGGTGCCCGCGGCCCATGCCGGCCTGGTCGCGCCCAGGCTGGACGTGCACGGGATCGCCTATCGCCGCGTCGGTTGCGAAGCGAGGGACGGTTGCGCGACGCAGCCGGCGAAGATGCTGCAGGTCGAGGTGTTCCGGGCGACCGGCAAGCGCTTCGCCCCGCAACCGGTCGAGGGGCACCAGCGGCTCGAGGTCGAGGGCGCCTGGGCACCGGAGTCGCGCGAGGTTGGCGCCGGGGCGCTGTTCGTACCCATCGCCCAGCCGCGCGCGCGCCTGGCGATGGCCCTGCTCGAGCCGCAGGCGCCCGATTCGCTGCTCCAGTGGGGACTGTTCAACAACGCCTTCGAGCGCAAGGAATACATGGAGGCCTACGTCGCCGAAGCGGTGGCGCGCGAGATGCTGGCCGCGGATCCGGCGCTGAAAGCCGAGTTCGAACGACGCCTGCGCGATGACCAGGCGTTCGCCGATAGCCCGGACGCGCGCCTGGAGTTCTTCTATCGCCGCCATCCGTCCTGGGACGAGCGCCTGGACCTGTATCCGGTGATGCGGGTGGATCGCGCGCCGGACTGAGCAGCCGCGGTTTGCGTCGGGCGCTGCGATTGCGGACAGTGGACCTCCCGCCCGGAGACATCCGATGCGCCCTGCTTCCGCCTGCCTCGCCCTCCTGCTGCTCGCCGCCTGCCGGCCTGCGCCCGAGGCCGCGCCGGAGCCATCCGGCGCCGGTACCGCGACGGCGCCAGTCGCGCCCGACGTCGTCGAGTCCCGCTTCCGCTGCGGCGACCTGCTCGCCGGCGCGCGCTTCGACAACGCGCGCAGCGAACTGGTGCTGACCGTCGCCACCCGCCGCATCGTGCTGCCGCAGGCGCTCTCAGCCTCGGGCGCGCGCTATTCCGATGCAGCCGGCAACGAGTTCTGGAACAAGGGCAACGAGGCTACCCTCGTCCTCGACGGCCAGCGCCACGCCTGCGCCAGCACCGACGAACTCTCGCCCTGGGACGAGGCGCGCGGACGCGGCGTGGTATTCCGCGGCCTGGGGACCGAGCCGTTCTGGTCGCTGGAGGTGGCGGGCGGCGACGCGCCCGACATCCAGCTGGCGCTGGACATGGGCGAGCGTCCGCTGCGCGTTGCCGGTGCCACCCGCCTGCCCGGGCGCGAGGGCTTCCGCGGCATCGCCAACGATGGCAGCGAGGTCGAGCTGCGGATCGTCGAGTCCGCCTGCAGCGACGGCATGAGCGACATGGACTACCCGGCGACCGTCGAGCTCAAGGTCGGGCCGGACACGCTGCGCGGCTGCGGCGCGTTCCTGGACCAGTGAGCCCGGGCCCCGCCGCGGTCAGCAGCGGTCCTGGGGGCATGCCTGTGCCGCCCGCTCAGGAACTGCAGGACAGCATCGAGCATCCCGCGCGGCTGCGTGCCCAGTCCGGCCGCTTCGCCGCATGGGCCTCGCGCCCCGGCTGCTCGTCGTAGGGCCGGCGCATGACCTCCAGCAGGTCGGCGATCCCCGACGGATCGCCCGCCGCCGCCTGGTCGATCGCCTGCTGGGCGAGATAGTTGCGCAGCACGTACTTGGGGTTGGACGCGCGCATGCGCGCGCGCCGCGCGGCCGCGTCGAGCGGATCGTCGCGCAGCCCCAAAGCATAGTCGCGCAGCCACTGCTCCAGGTCCGCGGCGTGCGCCACGCGCAGCGATGCGTCGTAGAACCCGTCCGCCATCGGAGTCAGCGACGGCTGCGCGGGGTCGAGCTCGGCCAGCGCGCGAAACCAGATCGCCATGTCCACCTGCGCGGACTGCATCAGCGCCTGCAGGCGCTCCATCAGCGCCAGGTCGCCGTCGCGGCAGCGGGCGAGGCCGAGCTTGCCGGCGACGACCTCGCGCTCGGCCGCCTGCCAGGCCTCCACGTAGCGGTCCAGCCCCGCCTGCAGCGGCGCCACGTCGCCGAACAGCGGCGACAGCGCCTGCGCCAGGCGCGAGAGGTTCCAGTGCGCCACGCGCGGCTGCCAGCCGAAGCGGTAGCGCCGGCCCTGCGCGTCGGTGGTGTTCGGCGTCCAGTCCGGATCGAAGTCGTCGATCCACCCGTAGGGCCCGTAGTCGATGGTCAGGCCCAGGATCGACATGTTGTCGGTATTGAGCACGCCATGCACGAAGCCCACCCGCATCCAGTGCGCCACCGTGCGCGCGGTCCGCACGCACACCTCCTCGAACCAGTCGCCATAGCGTGTCTCGTCGAACGCGCCGGCCCGGCGCAGCGCGTCCAGCGGCTCGGCGGCGCGCGCGCCCAGCAGGTGCGGGAAGTCGCGCCAGATGCAGAAATCCGCGAGCCTGCGCAGCAGTTCGAGGTCCCCCGCGGCGTAGGGCAGCTCGAAGTGGCCGAAACGCAGGAACGACGGCGCGACGCGACAGACGATGGCGCCGGGTTCGGGCGCGGGATGTCCGTCGTAGAACATGTCGCGCACCACCGCCTCGCCGGTGGACACCAGCGACAGCGCGCGCGTGGTCGGCACGCCCAGGTGGTGCATGGCCTCGCTGCACAGGAACTCGCGGATCGACGAGCGCAGCACCGCGCGGCCGTCGGCGGAGCGCGAGTACGGGGTCATCCCGGCCCCCTTGAGCTGCAGCTCACGGCGCCCGCCGGCGGCGGTGATGCATTCGCCCAGGCTGATCGCGCGGCCGTCGCCGAGCTGCCCGGCCCAGTGCCCGAACTGGTGGCCGCCGTAGTTGCTGGCCACCGGGTCCATGCCCGGCAACAGCGTATTGCCGCCGAAGACCTCGGCGAACGCCGGGCTGGCCAGCTGCCCGGGGGTGAACCCCAGCTCTTCCGCCACTTCGCGCGAGTGCGCCAGCAGGGTGGGCGCCTGCACCGGCGTCGGCATGACCCGCGACCAGACCGCCCCCGCCACCTGCCGCACCCGGGGACCCGTCTCGGGATCCCCGGGCAGTTCGCGAACGAAGGCGTTGTCGAAGTGCAGGCGAGGCAGGTCCATGCGCACAGGGTAGCGCCCGGGCCGTCGCGGCCGCGTCGCCCGTCCATGCGAACATGGCAGCGTGCCGGCGCTTGCTTCATCGGCGGCGCGGGCTGTGATCGGCACCGGGGCTGCGGGAGGGGAAGCGCCATGACCTGGAAGTGGACGCGCGCGCTGGACGGCAACATCGCCAGCCTGGAACGCGGCGAACGGCGCAACTTCTTCGTCTACGCCTACCGCAACACGGCGGCCAGCCGCACGGCGCTCACCTTCGGCCTGCCGCTGCTGTTCCTGATCGGCTGGACGCGCGACTACGCGGTGTCGCCCACCATGGCGATGGAGAGCCTGCCGCGCCGGCTGCTCCTGTTCTCCCTGCTGGTGGCCATGGCGCTGCTGATGCGTGCGCGGCTGCGGGCGCACTGGCGCGAAGCGGCGCTGGTCGGCTACGCCTGCGTGTTCAGCGCCGGGATCGCGATGACCACGCTGGCCGAACCCGAGCGCATGAGCCTCACCCACGTGGCGGCGGTGCTGACGACCATCATCGTGCTGCCGTTCGCGCTGCACCGGGCCACCGCGGCGGCGGTGATCGTCGCGTTCTCGATCCCGCTGTTCGCGATGCTGGCCATCCAGGGCGCCGGGCCGGCCCTGTTCCTGGCTTATGCCGGCTACACGCTGGTCGGCGTCGGCATCGGCCTGGGCTACCGGCGGGTATGGCTGGACACGTCGCTGGACGTGTTCCAGCTGCGCCAGCGCCTGCTCTCGCGCATCCACGTCGACTCGCTGACCGGACTGCTCAACCGGGAGGGCTGGCAGACGCGCGCGGTGCGGGCCTTCGAGCGCGCCTTGTCGGAGCAGCGCCGGGTCGCGGTGGCCTATTTCGACCTCGACCACTTCAAGCGCGCCAACGACACCCATGGCCACGCGATGGGCGACATGCTGCTGCGCACCGTGGCCAAGACCCTGCGCGAGCAGTGCCGGGCCGGCGAACTGGTCGCGCGCGTCGGTGGCGAGGAGTTCCTGGCCCTGCTGCCCGACGCCGGAGAGGACGATGCCTATGCCTGCGCAGAGCGGGTCCGGCGCGCGGTCGCCGCGATCCCCGGGCCCATCCCGGCCAGCGTCAGCTGCGGCGTGGCGGCCTGCCGGGCTGGAGAGCCGCTGGAGCTGGCGGTGGCGCGCGCGGACGCGGCGATGCCCGAGGCCAAGCGCCGGGGCCGCAACCTGGTGCTGCGCGCGGACGCGCATGCGCCGCCATTCACGGTTGCAGGGCCCGCCGGGGAGTAGAATTGGCGGCCCCTCAGCGTGGCGCCATCGGCGCGATCCTGCCCATGAGCGCCCAGACGCCTACCGTTTCCTTTTCCGACTTCCAGCTCTCCGAGCCCCTGCTGCGGGCCCTGGGCGACGTCGGCTACGAATCCCCCTCGCCGATCCAGGCCGCCACCATCCCGCCGCTGCTCGCCGGCCGCGACGTGCTCGGCCAGGCCCAGACCGGCACCGGCAAGACCGCCGCTTTCGCCATTCCGGCGCTGGCCCGGCTGGAGCCGGACGCGCGCAAGCCGCAGGTGCTGGTGCTGGCGCCCACGCGCGAACTCGCCATCCAGGTGGCCGAGGCCTTCCAGAAATACGCCAGCCACCTGCCCGGCTTCCACGTGCTGCCGATCTACGGCGGGCAGGGCTATGGCCAGCAGTTCTCGGCGCTCAAGCGCGGGGTGCAGGTCGTCGTCGGCACGCCCGGGCGCGTCATCGACCACCTCGACCGCGGCTCGCTGGACCTGTCGGAGCTGCGCACCCTGGTGCTCGACGAGGCGGACGAGATGCTGCGCATGGGCTTCATCGACGACGTCGAGGCGGTGCTGAAGAAAACCCCGGAGACGCGCCAGGTGGCGCTGTTCTCGGCAACCATGCCGAGCCAGATCAAGCGTATCGCCCAGACCTACCTCAAGGATCCGGTCGAGATCGCGATCAAGTCGCAGACCACCACCGCGGCCAACATCCGCCAGCGTGTGTGGATGGTCAGCGGCACCAACAAGCTCGACGCGCTCACCCGCATCCTCGAGGCCGAGCCCTTCGACGCGATGATCATCTTCGCGCGCACCAAGCTGGGCACGCAGGAACTGGCCGACCGCCTGTCCGCGCGCGGCTTCGCCGCCGCCGCGATCAACGGCGACCTCGACCAGAAGCAGCGCGAGAAGACCATCCAGCAGCTCAAGGACGGCCGCATCGACATCCTCGTGGCCACCGATGTGGCCGCGCGCGGGCTGGACGTGGAGCGCATCAGCCACGTGCTCAACTACGACATCCCCTACGACACCGAGAGCTACGTGCACCGCATCGGCCGCACCGGCCGCGCCGGGCGCAGCGGCGAGGCGATCCTGTTCGCCGCGCCGCGCGAGCGCGGCATGCTCGGCGCGATCGAGCGCGCGACGCGGCAGAAGATCGAGCCGATGCAGCTGCCGAGCGTGGAGACGGTGAACGAGCGCCGCCTGGGCAAGTTCATGGACCGCATCACGGGCGCGCTGGGCAGCCCGGACCTGGCGCTGTTCCGCGACCTGGTCGAGCGCTACGAGCGCGAGCACAACGTGCCGGCCGCCGAGATCGCCGCCGCGCTCGCCCGCGTGGTCCAGGGCGACACCCCTCTGCTGATCGCCGCCCCGCCGCCGCGCCGCGACCGCGACGAGGGCCGCGGCCCGCGGGAGCGCATGGAACGTCGCGAGCGCGAGGGCGCCGACGCGTCCACCGCACCCCCCGCCGCAC
>JAEXTE010000297.1 GCA_023453655.1 Pseudomonadota bacterium | reverse complement strand
TTCATGCGCCAGTACGACCTCGGCAGCGAGGAAGGCGTGCTGCTGATGTGCGTGGCCGAGGCGCTGCTGCGCATCCCGGACCAGGACACCGCCGACCGCCTGATCCGCGACAAGCTGGGCGACGCCGACTGGAGGAAGCACATGGGCCAGTCCGACTCGGTGCTGGTCAACGCCTCGACCTGGGGGCTGATGCTGACCGGCCACCTGGTCGACCTGGCCGACGAGACCAAGCGCGACGTGCACGGCGCCTTCAAGCGCCTGGTCGGCCGCGTCGGCGAGCCGGTGATCCGGCTGGCGGTGCGCCAGGCGATGCGGATCATGGGCCACCAGTTCGTGATGGGCCGCACCATCGGCGAAGCGCTGGCGCGCTCGCGCAAGGGCCCCAACGCCGCCTACCGCTACTCTTTCGACATGCTGGGCGAGGCGGCGCTCACCGCGCGCGACGCCGACCGCTACTTCAGAGCCTACGGCGACGCGATCGACGCGATCGGCGGCACCGGCCCGTTCGACGACGCGATCGGCGCGCCCTCGATCTCGGTCAAGCTCTCGGCCCTGCATCCGCGCTACGAGCACGCCAAGCGCGCCCGCGTGCTGGACGAGCTTGCCCCGAGGCTGCTGCAGCTGGCGCAGCGCGCGAAGCGCTACAACATCGGCCTGACCATCGATGCCGAGGAGGCCGACCGGCTGGAGCTGTCGCTGGACGTGATCGAAGCGGCCTGGTCGGATCCCTCGCTGGCCGGCTGGGACGGCTTCGGCATCGTGGTCCAGGCTTACCAGAAGCGCGCGCCCTTCGTGATCGACTGGATCGCGGGGCTCGCGCGCACGCACGGCCGCCGCATCCCGGTGCGCCTGGTCAAGGGCGCGTACTGGGATTCGGAGGTCAAGCGCGCGCAGGTGGACGGCCACGCGACCTACCCGGTGTTCACCCGCAAGCCCAACACCGACGTCAGCTACCAGGCCAACGCGGTGCGCCTGCTGTCGAACACCGACGCGATCTATCCGATGTTCGCCACCCATAACGCGCAGACCATCGCCGCGATCCACCGCATGGCGCAGACCCTGCTGCCGCCGCACCCGGCGCGCGAAAAGCGCAGTGCGCCGTTCGAGTTCCAGAAGCTGCACGGCATGGGCGACGACCTCTACGCCGAGGTGATCCCCGCCGACCGCCTGGGCGTGCCCTGCCGCGTGTACGCCCCGGTGGGCTCGCACGAGGACCTGCTGCCCTACCTGGTGCGCCGTCTGCTGGAGAACGGCGCCAACTCGAGCTTCGTCAACCGCATCAGCGACGAGGATGTTTCGATGGACGACCTGGTGCGCGATCCGGTCGAAGTCGTGTCCGGCTTCGACGCCATCCCTCATCCCCGCATTCCGCTGCCGGTGGACCTGTACCGCAGCTTCGGCCTTGAAAGGAGCAACTCCATGGGCGTGAACCTCGCCGACGACGACCAGCTGCGCCAGCTGGCCGCGCAGATCGACGCCGCCACCGCCGACTGGCGCGCCGGCCCGCTGGTCCCCGGCGCGCAGCCGGCCGGCCCGATGGTCGAGGTGACCAACCCGGCCGACCGCCGCCAGCGCGTGGGACAGTGGCAGGCCGCCGACGCCGCCACCGTCGAGCGCGCCCTGGCCAACGCGGTGGCCGCGCAGCCTGCCTGGGACGCGACCCCGGCCGCCTCGCGCGCCGCCATCCTCGAACACGCGGCGGGCCTGCTCGAGCAGCGCATGGCGCAGTACATCGCGCTGTGCACCAGGGAAGCGGGCAAGACCATTCCCGATGGCGTGGCCGAGGTGCGCGAGGCGGTGGACTTCCTGCGCTACTACGCCGGCCAGGCGCGCCAGCTGTTCGCAGCCGAGGCGCTGCCCGGTCCGACTGGCGAGTCCAACACCCTGCAGCTGGCGGGGCGCGGCGTGTTCGTCTGCATCAGCCCCTGGAATTTCCCGCTGGCGATCTTCCTTGGCCAGGTCGCCGCGGCGCTGGCCGCGGGCAACAGCGTGATCGCCAAGCCGGCCGAACAGACCACGCTGGTCGGCTGGCACGCGGTGCAGCTGCTGCACGAGGCCGGCATCCCGACGAACGTCCTGCAGTACGTGCCGGGCGACGGCGCCAGCGTCGGCGCCGCGCTCACCGCCGACCCGCGCGTGGCCGGCGTGGCCTTCACCGGTTCGACCGACACCGCACGCGCCATCAATCGCGCCATGGCCGCGCGCGATGCCGCGATCGGGGTGCTGATCGCCGAGACCGGCGGGCAGAACGCGCTGATCGCCGACTCCTCGGCCCTGCCCGAGCAGCTGGTCAAGGACGCGCTCGCCTCGGCCTTCACCTCGGCCGGCCAGCGCTGCTCGGCCGCGCGCGTGTTGTTCGTCCAGACCGACATCGCCGACAAGGTGGTCGAGATGATCGCCGGCGCCATGGCCGAGCTGCAGGTCGGCGATCCGGCGCTGCTGTCGACCGACGTCGGCCCGGTGATCGACAATGATGCGAAGTGCCTGCTCGACGAGCACGCCGGCCGCATGCAGGGGCAGGCGCGCCTGATCGCGGAAGCGCCGCTGGGCGAAGGCACCGCCCATGGGACCTTCTTCGCGCCGCGTGCGTGGGAGCTGGAGTCGTTGTCGCAGCTCACCCGCGAGAACTTCGGACCGGCCCTGCACGTGATCCGCTGGAAGGCCAGCGAACTGGACGCGGTGGTCGACGCGATCAACGCCACCGGCTACGGCCTGACCTTAGGGATCCATTCGCGCATCGACGAGACGGTCGAGCGCATCGTGCAGCGCGCGAAGGTGGGCAACGTCTACGTCAACCGCAACCAGATCGGCGCGGTGGTGGGCGTGCAGCCCTTCGGCGGGCAGAACCTGTCGGGCACCGGCCCCAAGGCCGGCGGCCCGCACTACCTGCCGCGCTTCGCCACGGAAAAGACCGTCACCATCAACACCACCGCCGCCGGCGGCAACGCCTCGCTGCTGACGTTGGGTGAGTGAGCGCGTTTGCGCGGCATGCCGCGCGCGCGAACGAACGCCCGCCGTGCTTCGGCGGGCCGGACCGGGCAGGCGCGTCTTGTGCACGGCACTGCCGCGCGTGCCTACGAACGCCCGCTGCGCTGCGGCGGGCCGGACGCTTGGCGCGATCGATGAGCACGGCTGCGTAACGAACGAACGCCCGCTGCGCTACAGCGGGCCGGACCG
>JAEXTE010000283.1 GCA_023453655.1 Pseudomonadota bacterium | reverse complement strand
AGGTCGACCAGGTCGCGGACCTCGTCCTCCTCCTCGTAGCGCTGCCTGAACTCGGCGACGACGTAATTGCTGTCCTTCTGCGCGCGCTTGCTGCGCCCGATCGCGTCCTCCAGCGACAGGGGGTCGGCCGGCTGCAGCGGGATCAGCTTCGACAGCCCGTCGACAAAACCGTAGGGATGGCCCAGCACGCGGCCGGCGTCGCGCAGCACCGCCTTGGCTGCCATGGTGCCGTAGGTGATGATCTGGCTGACGCGGTCGCGGCCGTATTTGGCCGCCACGTAGTCGATCACCTCGTCGCGGCGATCCATGCAGAAGTCGATGTCGAAGTCCGGCATCGACACGCGTTCGGGGTTGAGGAATCGCTCGAACAGCAGGTCGTAGGGCAGCGGGTCGAGATCGGTGATCTCCAGCGCCCAGGCCACCAGCGAGCCGGCGCCCGAGCCGCGGCCCGGCCCGACCGGGATGCCGTGCTCCTTGGCCCACTTGATGAAGTCCGAGACGATCAGGAAGTAGCCCGGGAACCCCATCTTGATGATGACGCCCAGTTCCACTTCGAGCCGCTCGAAGTAGCTCTCGCGGGTGTGGCCGGGCGCCAGCGGGTACTTGGCCAGGCGCCGCTCCAGGCCATCGCGCGCTTGCCGCGCGATCCAGGTGTCGAGCGTCTCGTCGTCCGGTACCGGGTAGGCGGGCAGGTAGTAGGTGCCCAGCCGCAGCTCGAGGTTGCAGCGCTGCGCCAGCGCGACCGTGTTGTCGATCGCGTCGGGAATGTCGGCGAACAGCGCGGCCATTTCCTCGCTGGACTTGAGGTACTGGCCCGGCGCGTAGTCCTTCGGCCGCTTGGGGTCGTCCAGCACCCGCCCGGAGGCGATGCACACGCGCGCCTCGTGGGCCTCGAAGCCGTCGGCGTCGAGGAAGCGCACGTCGTTGCTGGCCACCACCGGAATGCCGCGCGCGGACGAGGCCTGCAGCGCGAATACGTTGAAGTCGTCCTCGCCCGGCAGGCCGCAGCGGGTGAGCTCGAGGAAGCAGTCCTCCCCGTAGACGCGCTGCAGGTCGGCCAAGGCCTGGCCGGCGAGGTCGTCGCGCCCGCCGGCCAGCTGCTGGCCGGCGAGGCTGTGGCGTCCGGCCAGGGCGAACAGGCCGGTGGCGTCGTCGGCCAGCCATTCGGGGCGGACCACGACGCCGTCGTTGCGGTGGCCCTGCATCCAGGCGCGGGTGAGCAGGCGCGACAGCGACAGATAGCCTGCATGGTCGCGCACCAGCAGGGTCAGCAGCCAGGCCTGGTCGTTGCCCTCGGCGACCATCACGTCGGCGCCGGCCACCGGCTTGATCCCCGCGCCTTCCGCCGCGCGATAGAACTTCACCAGCGAAAACAGGTTGTTGCGATCGGTAATCGCGACCGATGGCTGTCCGAGCGCGGCACAGCGCTTGACCAGGTCCGGGATGCGGATGGTCGAATCGACCAGCGAATACTCGCTGCGGAGGTGGAGATGGACGAAGCGGGACATCGCGGCCGGGGCCAGGCGGGCAGGGGCAGGGTAGGGGGGCGGGACGGACGGGACAAGGCTTGACACCTCGCGGTCGCCGGCCCCCGGGACAACGGGTGGCACGGCCTGCCGGCGTCGCCCGGGCGCACCGTCCCACGCCCGCGACCGGAAAGACGGACATCGGTGACATCCGCAACCGCGTTTGCCAAGGCGCCCCGATCCCGGCACTCTTGGTAGCGCTACCACGCCATGCCGGCACAGCCGCCGGTCATCGGCGTGGACGGGAGGAACATGGTCCAGCCAGCAGCCACCAGTGCGGACGGCGGCGCGCGCGCGCGCCTGCGTTTCCGCGAGAAGGCCGGGTACGGCATCGGCGATTTCGGCTTCAACCTCTACTGGGCCAACATCTCGGCCTTCCTGCTGATCTTCTATACCGACGTCATGGGCCTGGCCGCGGCCGCGGTTGGCACGATGATGCTGGTGACCAAGATCGTCGACGCGATCACCGACCCGCTGATCGGTGCGCTGGCCGACCGGACCCGCACCCGCTGGGGCCGGTTCCGTCCCTACCTGCTGTGGGGCGCGCTGCCGCTGGCCGTCACCGGCGTGCTGACCTGGACCGTTCCCGACCTCGACCAGGGCGGCAAGCTGCTCTGGGCCTACGCCACATTCAGCCTGATGATGCTGGCCTACACCGTGCTCTCGATGCCGTACTCGGCCCTGTCGGGGGTGATGACGGCCGACAGCCAGCAGCGCACCACCCTGATCAGCTTCCGCTTCATCGCCGCCTTCGCCGGCACCACCCTGGTCAGCTGGCTCACGCTCGATCTCGTCGGCTGGCTGGGGCGCGGCGACGAGGCCCTGGGCTGGCAGCTCACGCTGGCCCTGTACGGATTGATCGCGACGGCCACCTTCGCCACCGTGTTCCTGTCCACCCGCGAGCGCATCGCGCCGCCCCCGTCGCAGCGCAGCGCGATCCGCCAGGACATCGCCGACCTGCTGCACAACCGGCCTTGGCTGGTGCTGTTCGTGCTCGCGCTGGTGATCATGGTGACCATCGTGATGCGCAGCGGCTCGCTGGTGTACTTCCTCAAGTACTACGTGGGCCAGCCGGAACTCACCGGTACCTTCCTGGGCGTGTATTCGGTCGCGCTGGCGATCGGCGCTGCGCTGCCGCCATTGATGACGCGCTACGTGGACAAGCGGCGCCTGATGATGTGGCTGATGGCCGCCGTGGGCGTGCTCAGCTGCGCGATGTACCTGGTGCCGCCCGACCAGGTCTGGCTGCTGCTGGGCATCAACACCCTGATCGGCCTGCTGCTGGGTCCGAAGTCGCCGCTGGCCTTCTCCATGTACGCCGACTGCGCCGACTACACGGAGTGGAAGACCGGCCGCCGGGCCACCGCGATGACGTTCTCGGCCGCGACGTTCTCGCAGAAGCTCGGAGGCGCGCTGGCTTCGGCGCTGATCGCCTGGGTGCTGGCGGCGCTGGGTTACGTGGCCAACGAGGCGCAGAGCGACGCTTCGCGCCAGGGCATCGCCCTGCTGTTGACCGTGATCCCCGGCGTGGTGGCGCTGATCGCGGCCTGGGTGATGCGGTTCTACCCGCTCGACGACCGCGCGCTGGAACAGGTGCAGGCCGAGCTGCAGGCGCGGCGGGAATCGACGGCGTGAGTGGCGGGCCCTGCGCGTTCGAGGACGGCGGCCGCCGCTGCGTGCTGACCAGTCCCACGGCGATGCCGCAGGCATCTACCTTCCTGTGGAACCGTCGCATGCTGCTGCAGCTCAACTGCCGCGGCTACGCCACCGCCCAGTTCATGCAGCCCGAACCGGCGAAGTACGCGCACGCACCGGCGCTGGAGGCGAAAACCTTCATGCAGCCGGAGCAGCCCTACTACGCGCACCATCCGGGCCGCTTCTGCTACGTGAAGGACGAGGACGACGGCGCGCTGTTCTCGGTGCCGCATGCGCCGGTCAATCGCGAGCCCGAGGCGTTCCGCTTCTCCGTCGGTGCCGCCGACGCGGCCTGGACGGTGCGCAGCGGCGGCCTCGAGATCGAACTGGCCGTCCGTCTTCCCGCCGACGACGTCGCCGAACTGTGGACCCTGCGCGTGCGCAACGTGTCGGGACGCGCGCGCCGGCTGTCCCTGTATCCGTATTTTCCGGTCGGATACATGTCCTGGATGAACCAGTCCGGCCGCTACCGCGCGGACCTCGGCGGCATCGTCTGCGACAGCGTGACGCCCTACCAGAAGGTGGAGGACTGGTTCCGCCAGCGCGACTTCAAGGACCGGACCGTCCTGCTCCACGATCGCGCGCCCGACGCCTGGGAGGCCAACCAGGCCGCGTTCGAGGGCGCGGGCGGACTGCACGTGCCCGACGGAGTGCTGGATGCGTCGCTGGGCAACGGCGACGCGCTGTACGAGACGCCGGTGGCCGCCCTGCAGTACCGCCTCTCGCTCGCGGACGGCACGGCCGAGGAGTTCCACTTCGTGTTCGCACCGGCGAAGGACGAGGCCGACATCGTCGCGCTGCGCCAGCGTTACCTCGCGCCCGGCGGGTTCGCCGTGGCGGCCGCCGCTTCCGTCGCCAGGCTCGCGGAGGCACGGGGCTGCGTCGAGATCGAAACCCCCGATCCCTGGTTCGACGCGTTCGCCAACCACTGGCTGCCGCGGCAGGTGTATTACCACGGCGATTCCAACCGCCTGACCACCGATCCGCAGACGCGCAACTACCTGCAGGACCAGATGGGCATGGCCTACCTGGAGCCTTCCACCGCGCGTGCCTCCTTCCTGCTGGCGCTGTCGCAGCAGGAGGACAGCGGCGCCATGCCGGACGGCATCCTGCTGGCCGAGGGCGCGCAGCTCAAGTACATCAACCAGGTCCCGCACACCGACCACTGCGTCTGGCTTCCGGTCTGCCTGCAGGCCTACCTGGACGAGACCGGCGACGATGCGCTGCTCGGCGAAACCGTCGCCGATGCGCGTGGCCAGGTCGCCACCGTCGCCGAACGCATCGACCGCGCGATGCGCTGGCTGCTCGCGCAGCGCGACGACCGCGGCCTGAGCTGGATCGCGCAGGGCGACTGGTGCGATCCGATGAACATGGTCGGCTGGAAGGGGCGGGGCGTGTCCGGCTGGCTGTCGCTGGCCAGCGCCCATGCGCTCGGTCTGTGGGCTGCCGTCTGCGAGCGCGCCGGCCGCGCCGCGCAGGTGGCCGAGTTCCGCGACGGGGCCGCCTCGTTCAATGCGGCGGTCAACGCGCAGCTGTGGGATGGCGACTGGTACGCGCGCGGCATCACCGACGACGGCGTGGTGTTCGGCGCCGCGCACGATGCCGAGGGGCGCATCTACCTCAACCCGCAGAGCTGGGCGATGCTCAGCGGCGCGGCCGATCCGTCGCGGCAGGCGCGGATGATCGCCGCGGTCGAAGCCGAACTCGCTTCTCCGCACGGCATGGCCATGCTCGGCCCGCCGTATACCGGGATGCGCGAGGACGTGGGCCGCCTGACCCAGAAGTTCCCCGGTTCGGCCGAGAATGGCGCGGTCTACAACCACGCCGCGGCGTTCTGGATGCATGCGCTGTACGCCCGCGGCGAGGCCGATCGCGCCTGGTGGAGCCTGCGCACCATGCTCACCGGCCCGGACCCGGACGAGTGCCTCCAGCGCGGCCAGTTGCCGGTGTTCGTCCCCAACTATTACCGCGGCGCGTGGCGACTGCACCCGCGTACCGCGGGGCGTTCGAGCCAGCTGTTCAACACCGGCACCGCAGCCTGGATGTACCGCTGCATCATCGAATCGCTGCTCGGGCTGCGTGGCGATGGCGACGGGTTGCAGGTCGCGCCGCAGCTGCCCTCCCACTGGCCGCGCGTGCGGGCCCGCCGCGTTTTCCGTGGAGCGGAGTTCGAGGTGGAGATCGTGCGGATGGGTGGACTGGCATCGCAGCGCGTCGAAGTGGATGGGGCGCCGCTGCTGGGCAGCCGCATCTCCGGCATCGAGCCGGGACGTCGCTACTCGGTCCGGGTGGAGCTGCCGGCATGAGCGCGGGCGAGGTGTCGGTGGCGGTGGTGATGGGGGTGTCGGGCAGCGGCAAGACCACGATCGGTCGCGCGCTGGCGGACGCCTGGCCCGCCACCTTCCTGGACGCCGACGACTTCCACACTCCCCAGGCCCGGGCGCATATGGCCAGTGGCCGCCCGCTCACGGACGAAATGCGCCTGCCCTGGGTGGAGCGCATTGCCGCGGAACTGCAGCGCCGCGTCGCCGCGGGCGAGCGGGTGGCGCTCGCGTTTTCGGGCCTGCGCCGCCGCCACCGCGACATGCTGCGCGAGACCGGCCTGCCGCTGCGTTTCCTGTTCCTCCAGGGCGATCGCGACCTCGTCGCCACCCGGATGGACGAGCGTGTGGGCCATTACATGCCCGTCGCCCTGCTCGACAGCCAGTTCGCCGCCCTCGAGTTGCCGGCCGGCGAGCCGGACGTGTTCGCCATCGGCATCCATCTGCCACCCGCGCGGATCCTGACGCAGGCGCTTGCGGCCTTGCGCTGAGGAACTCTGCACCGCGGTCGCTTCGTGAGACGGGGTGACATGTCACTGCTGTGGGCCTATCATTTCCGGCCCCGCACGCAGGTCCTGCCGGCCCGCTGAACGGATCTCGCCAACCAGGCTTCACAAGAAGTTGACGAAACCGAAAAGCGCGCTAGGATATGCGGCTCCCTTCGACGAAACGCCCACACGGGCCGGACGCTGAAGGGAGGTCGAAGCCCCTCACGGGGTGTTGACGAAGCGGAAAGGCCGTGACAGAATGTGCGGCTCCCTGGGGCGAAATGCTTCGGGGCGAAACCCAGGCGCTGAGGCCGGTGTTTCGAAGATCTTTGACAGTGTGCGCAGGTGACTTGTGCGGGCGTCTGGCGG
>JAEXTE010000321.1 GCA_023453655.1 Pseudomonadota bacterium | reverse complement strand
ACCGCGGCCTGCTCGCGCGCCTGTCGCTCGGCTTCCGTCGCGCGCAGCGCGAACACGGCACTGGCCGCAACGCCGATCGCGAGCACCGCGGCGGTCGCCAACCGCCACGGCCGCCGCGCGCGTTGGCGCTCCAGCAGGGCGCGGGCGGCCGCCTGCTGGCGAGCGGCTTCGGACTGGAGCGCCTGTTGCTCGTGCCGGGATGCGAGATCGCGTAGGCGCGCAGCGAACTCGGCGGCTGACGCCAGCCGCCGTTCCGGGTTCGCGGCAGCGGCCAGGGCGATGTCCTCGACCAGCAGCGCGTCGCCGACGTCGGTTTCCCAACCCGGTGCGAGCGGACGACGCAGGTCGCCGGCCAGCAGCTGATAGACCAGCACGCCCACCGCGTAGACGTCGCTGCGCTGGGTGGCCACGCTGCCGCCGACTACCTCCGGCGCGAGGTAGAGCAGGCTGCCAGCGCGGTCTCCGGCTTCGCCGGCGCCCATGCTCAGCGTGATGCCGAGTTCGAGCAGGCGCGGGGTGGCCGCAGCCTGGCCCGCGCCGAGGTCGGCGAGCACCAGCTGCCAGCGGCCTTCGTCGTCGTGTTGCGGGTAAAGATTCTCCGGCTTGAGGTCCTTGTGCACGATGCCGATGGCATGCAGGCCCGCCACGGTCTCGCACAGGCGCGCGCACAGCGCCACACGCTCATCGCGATCCAGCGCGTCCAGCCCGCCCCGAGCCGCCCAGTCGGCCAGGTGGCCGTCGGCGAAAAAGGGCAGCTCGAGGAAGAACGGCGGTTGCTCCAGGTTCCATCCCAGCACGCGGGCGACCCCGGGCAGTCCGGGCTGCACAGCCTCGATGTAGCGCGCCAGCCCGATCTCGCGTTTGAGGCCGCGCAATCCCGCCTCGCCGCAGGCGAACTTCAGCACGCGCTCGCCACCGTCGCTGGTGCCCGCGAGGAAGGTGGCGCCGTGCCCGCCCCGTCCGAGGCGCCGGCGCAGTCGCCAACCCGGCCTTGCCGCGACGGTCTCGCCTTCGCCCGGCAGCGCGTTCGCCACGGGCAGCGGCTGTCGCGCGTCGGGTTTGAACTCCACGGCGGCGGCCAGCCGGTAACCGTATCCATGCACGGCCCGGATGCCAGCGCCCTGCGTGCCCAGCGCCTGGCGCAGACGGCCGACCGCCTTGGCCAGCGAGTTCTCCGATACCACCCGGCCCGGCCAGCCGGCTTCGAGCAGCTCCTCCTTGGTCACCACCTCGCCGGCATGGCGCAGCAGCGCCAGCAGCACGTCGTGGCTGCTGCGATCGAGCTCGACCGCCACCCCATCGACCCGCAGCGACGCGCGCCGCTCGTCCAGGACCACGGCCCCGAAGCGCCAGATACCCGGCATAGCAGCCGGCCTTTCCCCGATCGACATGCATCCCCCTGCGTTGGCGCGACAGCATGTCGTGGCGCTCGATGCGGCACAAGGGGCGTGGCGGCCTACCCGCCGAAAGTCGTGCGCAGCAGTTCCAGCAGGCCCTCGCTGTCGTGCAGGCGTCGCACCAGGACCTCCACGTACACGCCCAGCAGCAGGAGGATGATGCCGGTCGCGGCCCAGGCCTTGAGCGGCAGGGTCAGCGCGAACACGTTGAGCTGCGGCGCGTAGCGGTTCACCAGGCCGAACGACAGGTCGACGATCAGCAGGATCACCATCACCGGCGCGGCAAGCA
Source organism: Pseudomonadota bacterium (assembly GCA_023453655.1). Lineage (GTDB taxonomy): Bacteria > Pseudomonadota > Gammaproteobacteria > Xanthomonadales > Xanthomonadaceae > Luteimonas > Luteimonas composti. The sequence goes on along the minus strand of JAEXTE010000321.1, from coordinate 1,285 downwards.
CCAGCAGGGTGGTCATGAAGAAACCGAAGTGGCCGACGAACAGGTGCATGCCCGCGGCCGGAAGGTCGGGGTAGAACGAGGTCGGCGGCCAGATCGCGTAGCTGCCCAGCAGCAGGTCCAGGAAGATCAGGAACGCGCCGCTGGCCATGAACACCCAGGCCGCGAACATCGACAGGAACTCGGCGTGCAGCGAGGTCTGGTGGCCCTGGATGGGATCGAACACGGTGGCCATGCTCATGCCGACCTGGGTGTCGATGACGTTGCCCGCGGCCGAGATCGCCCAGAACACGATGCCGAAGCAGAAGCCGATGGCGATGCCGATGAAGAGTTCCTTGACCACCAGCGCCGGCCACGACAGCGTGCTCATCGTGCCGGGTGGCGCGGTCAGCACCACGATCGGCAGCGCCACGATCGCCAGGCTGACCAGGAAGCTGTTGCGCACCATCGCCGGCATGTTCTGCGGGCTGATCAGCGGCAGCATGATGAAGGCGCCGATGATGCGCGGCAGGGTCAGGCCCAGCGCCAGCATGGCGGATTCGGCGGAGGAGAAGAACTCCATCAGCGGCGCGTGAGGCTGGGGAACTCGATGAAGATCCGGTTCGAATAGGTGTACAGCGTGCCGCCGATCATCGCGCCGGTGACGAACAGCGCCAGCACGATCGCCACGAACTTGAGCGCGTAGGCAAAGGTCTGCTCCTGGATCTGGGTGGCCGCCTGCAGGAACGCCACCACCAGGCCGACGATGGCCGCGGCCGCGATCGGCGGGCCGGACAGCATCAGCACCAGCCACAGGGCCTGCCGGGTCAGCTCGAGCGTTTCGCCCATCCTCGCCTCCGTCGCGCGTCCGTCAGGGGGTGTAGGTCAGCACCAGGCCGTGCACCAGCTTGGCCCAGCCGTCGATCAGCACGAACAGCAGCAGCTTGAACGGCAGCGACACGGTGGTGGGCGACATCATCATCATGCCCAGCGCGAGCAGGATGTTGGCCACCACCAGGTCGATGATCAGGAACGGCAGGAAGATCAGGAAGCCGATCTGGAAGGCCACGGTGAGCTCGCTCACCGTGAATGCCGGCACCACCACGATGAAGTCGTTGGCGCCCACCGAGCCGCGCCGCTCCTCGGGCAGCAGCGCCTGCGCGCTGCGCAGGAAGAATCCGCGCTCGGCCGGGCTCGAGTGCGCGATCAGGAACGCGCGCAGCGGCTCCTTGCCGGCCTCGAACATCGCCAGCAGGCGCGCGCCGTCGCTGCCGGGCGGCGCGAGCGGCGCAGGCGTCGGCTCCTGCGC
>JAEXTE010000269.1 GCA_023453655.1 Pseudomonadota bacterium | reverse complement strand
TGGTCGCGCCCGATCCCTACGTGGCGTACTCGAAGATCGCGGCGCTGTTCGAGCCCGTGGCCGCCAATGAACCCGGCATCCATCCCACCGCGGTCGTGCATGCCGAGGCGGTGGTCGAGGACGGCGCTTCGATCGGCCCGCTGGTGGTGATCGGCGCCCGCAGCCGGATCGCCACCGGCGCCAGCATCGGCCCGGGTTGCGTGATCGGCGAGGACTGCGACGTCGGCGGCGGCAGCACCCTGGTCGCGCGGGTCACCCTGGTCCGTCGGGTCCGCCTCGGACAGCGCGTGCTGGTGCATCCCGGCGCCGTGCTGGGGGCCGACGGATTCGGGATCGCGCTCGACCGCGAGGGCGGCGAGCCGCACTGGATCAAGGTGCCGCAGCTCGGCGGGGTGCGGGTGGGCGACGACTGCGAGATCGGCGCCAATACCACCATCGACCGCGGCGCGATCGAGGACACCGTGCTGGAGCACGACGTCCGCCTCGACAACCAGATCCAGATCGCACACAACGTCCGCGTCGGGGCGCATACCGCCATGGCCGGCTGCGTGGCCGTGGCCGGCAGCACCACGATCGGGCGATACTGCATGATCGGCGGCGCCGCGGGCATCGCCGGCCACCTGGAGATCTGCGACCGGGTGATGGTCACCGCGATGAGCCTGGTGACCCACTCGATCCGCGAGCCGGGGGAGTATTCTTCCGGCACCCCGCTCATGGACAGCCGCAGCTGGCGCCGCAACGCGGTCCGCTACAAGCAGCTCGACGCACTGGCCCGGCGCCTGCGCCTGCCGACAAAGGGAAACGAATGAACCAGCCGGTCACGCTACCGATCGACCTCAACGGCATCCACGAGCTGCTGCCGCACCGCTATCCGTTCCTGCTGATCGACCGGGTGGTCGAGTTCGAGCACGGCAAGCGCGTGCTGGCCTACAAGAACGTCACCGGCAACGAGCACTTCTTCCAGGGACATTTTCCCCATCGCCCGGTGATGCCCGGCGTGCTGGTGATCGAATCGCTGGCGCAGGCCGGCGGCGTCCTGTCCCAGCTGACCCATGGCGGCAGCCTGACCGGCCGCCTGTCGTACCTGGTCAAGGTGGACAACGCCAAGTTCTCGCGGATGGTGGTGCCCGGCGACCGCCTCGACCTCGAGGTCGAGATCCGCCGCGAGATCCGCAACATGACGCTCTACAGTGGCGTGGCCCGCGTGGACGGGGAGCAGGTGGCCTGTGCCGAGATCCTGTGCGCCGAGGTGCGCAGCATCGAGGCGGGCAGCTGACATGGCGCAGCCCGGCATCCATCCCACCGCGGTGGTGGATCCGTCCGCCCGGCTGGGCGACGGGGTGTCGGTCGGGGCGTTCACCCTGGTCGGTCCGGACGTGGAGATCGGCGACGGCAGCACCATCGGCCCGCACTGCAGCCTGCAGGGGCCCATGCGCATCGGCCGCGAAAACCGCATCGTCGGCCATGCCGCCCTCGGAGGCGATCCGCAGGACAAGAAGTACCGGGGCGAACGCGTCTCGCTGGAGATTGGCGACCGCAATCTGATCCGCGAGTTCGTGACCCTCAACCGCGGCACCGGCGATGGCGGCGGCGTGACCCGCATCGGCAACGACAACTGGCTGTTGGCCTACACGCATGTCGCGCATGACTGCATGGTCGGCAACCACTGCGTGTTCTCCAACAACGCTTCGCTGGCCGGCCACGTGGTGGTCGGCGACCACGTGATCCTCAGCGGCTTCGCCGGCGTGCACCAGTTCTGCCGGATCGGCGCGCACGCCTTCATCGGCATGGGCGCATTCGTCAATGGCGACGTTCCGCCGTTCCTGATGGTGGCGCAGGACAAGTACGCGCGCCCGCGCGGGATCAACGCTGAAGGCCTGAAGCGCCGCGGCTTCGATCCGCGACGCATCGCAGCGATCCGACGAGCCTATCGCGCGCTCTACATGGGCGACGCCAAGCTGGACGAAGCGCGCGCGGAACTCGAGGAGATCGCGGCTGCCGGCAGCGCCGACGTACGCGCGATGCTGGACTTCATCGAAAGCGGCGAACGGCCGCTGCTGCGCTGAACGCGCTGGGCGGCGCGTGAACCACGTCGACTTCCCTGCCTTGGGCGATCGCCCGGACCCGGTGCCGGCCCCGGGGCTGCCCGATTCCGCGCTCCCCCGACTGCGGATCGCGCTGTGCGCCGGGGAAGCCTCCGGCGACCTGCTCGGTGCGGGGCTGGTGGACGCACTGCGTGCACGTCTGCCCCAGGCCGAGTTCGCCGGCGTGGGCGGCGCGGCGATGCGCGATGCGGGTGTCGACACCTGGTACGACGCCGCGGAACTGGCGGTGATGGGCCTGAGCGAGGTGCTGCGCCACCTGCCGCGACTGCTGCGGCTGCGGCGGGACCTGCGCCGGCGCGTGCTCGACTGGCAGGCCGACGTGTTCATCGGCATCGACGCCCCGGACTTCAACCTCGGCCTCGAGCGCGCGCTCAAGCGGCGCGGCATGCGCACCGTGCATTACGTCAGCCCCTCCGTCTGGGCGTGGCGGCAGGGGCGCGCGGCGAAGATCGGGCGCAGCGCCGACCGCGTGCTGTGCCTGTTCCCCATGGAGCCGGCGATCTACGCCAGGCACGGGGTGGACGCGCGCTTCGTGGGCCATCCCATGGCCGATGCCATGCCGCTGAACCCGGACCGCCGCCGTGCCCGGGCCGAACTCGGCCTGCCCGACGACGCACCCGTCCTCGCCGTGCTGCCCGGCTCGCGCCTGGGCGAGATCGAGCGGCTGGGCGCGATCTTCCTGGAGGCCGCCCACCAGGTCGCGGCGCGGATCCCGGGGCTGCGGGTCGTCCTCCCGGCGGCGACGCCGGCCTGCGCGGACGCGAT
>JAEXTE010000189.1 GCA_023453655.1 Pseudomonadota bacterium | reverse complement strand
TCGCCCTGCCTCCTCCGCGCACTGCCTCCTCCTCGCATCGCCTCCTCCTCGGCCTGCCTCCTCCCCGCGCCGCCTCCTCCTCCGTACATGGTTCCTCCTCCGTGCCTGGCTCATCCCCGCGGTGGTTTCCCTGCGCACCTGCTCCCTCCCCCGCTCGCGGGGGAGGGCTGGGGTGGGGGCCCGCAGCACCGGATCCGTTCCGTCTCCCCGGACCCACCGGAGCAACCCCATTCCCCCATCACAGGCGTTCAAGCTCCGGTCCACCACGGAGCACCGCCATGCATCGCCATGTTCTCGCCCTCGCCCTGGTCGCCGCGATCGCCGCCACCGCCTGCAGCACCCGCTCCGATTCCGTGGCCGAGGCGCCGCCCGCAGCCGCCCACGATGCCCAGCCCGATTCCATCGTCGTCAGCGGAACGCGCGCCCGGGCCGAACAGGCCCGCAGCGCCGCCCTGCACCAACGCCATGCGGCCATGCCCGCCGCGCTCGTGGCGATGCCCGCCCCGCCTGCGCCGCCGCCCTACTACGCCCAGCCCGCCAACACCGAGCGATACGCCGAGCGCCACGACAATCCCGTGCAGCGCGCCAGCGAGCAGCCGGTGTCCACCTTCTCCATCGACGTCGACACCGGCAGCTACAGCAACGTGCGGCGCATGCTGCGCTTCGGCAACCGGCCGCCGCCGGACGCCGTCCGCGCCGAGGAGTTCATCAACTACTTCGACTACGGCCATCCCGGCCCGGACGCGCTGGACACTCCATTCCGCGCGACGACCGAACTCGCACCGGCCCCCTGGGACGCCCGCCGCCACCTGCTGATGATCGGCATCAAGGGTTACGACGTACCCAGGGCGGAACTGCCGCCGGCCAACCTGGTGTTCCTGATCGACACCTCCGGCTCGATGAACGCGCCCGACAAGCTGCCGCTGCTCAAGCGCGCCTTCGCCGAACTCACCGGCCAGCTGCGCGCGCAGGACCGCGTCTCGATCGTGGTCTACGCCGGTTCGGCCGGGCTGGTGCTGCCGCCCACGCCCGGAGACCGCAAGGACGAGATCCTCGCCGCGCTGGCGCGCCTGGAAGCCGGCGGCAGCACCAACGGCGGTGACGGCATCCAGCTGGCCTACGCGATGGCGCGCCGCGCCTACATGGACGGCGGCGTGAACCGCGTGCTGCTGGCGACCGACGGCGATTTCAACGTCGGCACCATCGATGGCGGCTCGCTGGAAGCCCTGGTGGCCGACCAGCGCAGTTCCGGCATCGCGCTGACCACGCTCGGCTTCGGGCAGGGCAACTACAACGACCACCTCGCCGAGCGCCTCGCCGATGCCGGCGACGGCAACCATGCCTACATCGACACCCTGCAGGAAGCGCGCAAGGTGCTGGTGGAGGAAATGTCCTCGACCCTGCTCACCATCGCCCAGGACGTGAAGATCCAGATCGAGTTCAACCCTGCGCTGGTGTCGGAGTACCGCCTGATCGGTTACGAAAACCGTCTGCTCGCGCGCGAGGAGTTCGCCAACGACAGGGTCGACGCGGGCGACATCGGCGCCGGCCACGAAGTCACCGCGCTGTACGAGATCGCCCTGGCCGGCTCGGGAGCCGGGCAGCTTCCGGCACTGCGCTACGGCCAGCCGGCGCAGGCTGCCGCGTCGGCCACCGCCGGCGAATTCGCCCACCTGCGCCTGCGCTACAAGCGCCCCGGCGAAACGCAGAGCCGGCTGATCGAGACTCCGGTGACGCGCGCGCACCTGCGTGCGCAGCCCGGCGAGTCGATGCGCTTCGCTGCGACGGTGGCGGCCTTCGCCGATGCGCTGCGCGGGGGCAGGCACCTGGGCCAGTGGGACTGGGCGGAGATCGCCGGGAACGCGAAGCAGGCGCTCGGCGACGACCCCTGGCAGCTGCGCGCCGAATTCGCCGGACTGGTCGAGGACGCCGCGCGCATGGTCGCCGGCAGCGAACCGGCGCAGCCGGACCCGCCGCCGGTCGCGCCCTGATCAGGCGGGCAGCAGCAGGGGCGCCGGCGTGCCGGCCGGGGCCTTGAGGGGCGGCGGCCGGCCGAACAGGTAGCCCTGGCCGTAGGCGCAGCCCAGTTCGCACAGCAGCTGGCGCTGCTGCTGGGTTTCCACTCCCTCGCCGATGGTGTCGATGCCGAGGGTGCCGGCAAGGGCCAGGATCGCGCGCACCAGGGCCAGGCTTTCGGCCTGGCTCTCGCCGGCCAGGCCGGCGATGAAGCTCTGGTCGATCTTCAGCGCCTGGATCGGGAAGCGGTGCAGGTACGACAGCGCCGAGAAGCCGGTGCCGAAGTCGTCCAGCTGCGCCAGCACGCCCTGCGCGCGCAGGGTGCCGAGGATGCGCGCGGCGCGCGGCGCGTCGTCGAGCAGCGCGCCCTCGGTGATCTCGATGCGCAGCCGGTGCGGGTCCACGCCCGCCTCGTCGGCGATGCGCAGCAGGCGTTCGGCGAAATCCTCGGCGTGGAAGTGCCGCGGCGAGACGTTGATCGAGACGTAGCCGCCGGGGTTGGCCGCCATCCACGCCACCACGCGCCGGTACAGCAGCCAGTCCACCTGTTCGATCAGGCCGCTGTCCTCGCACACGCGCAGGAACTCCGACGGCGGCAGCCAGCCGTGGAGCTCGTGCTTCCAGCGCAGCAGCGCTTCGTGCCCGACCACCGCGCCGTCGGTCAGTCGCACGATGGGCTGGAAGTGCGGCTCGAAGGCCTCGCGCTGGATCGCTCGACGCAGGTCGGCTTCCAGGTCCAGCAGGCGCATCGCCTCGGCGCGCATCTCCTCGTCGAACAGCGCGCTGCGGTCGCGGCCGCGGGCCTTGGCGCGGTACATGGCGGCGTCGGCGTCGCGCAGCAGTTCGTCGGCGTGGCGGTAGCGCGGCTGCCACAGGGCGATGCCGATGCTGGCCGAGGGGAACAGCTCGCGCCCGGCCACCCACATCGAGCGGCCGAGCTTGCGCAGGATCCGGGTGGCGCGCGATTCGGCCGACTGCGCGTCGGCGGCGGCCAGCACGATCGCGAACTCGTCGCCGCCCAGCCGCGCGACCACGTCCTCGGTGCCGATCGCCGCGCGGATGCGGCGGCCGATCTCGATCAGCATCGCATCGCCGGCGGCATGGCCCATCGAGTCGTTGATGAGCTTGAAGCGGTCGAGGTCGAGGAACAGCACGGCGAAGGGCTGCCGCCCCGGCTCGTGCATGCGCCGCATCATCGCGTCGAGGCGGTCGAGCAGGAACACGCGGTTGGGCAGGCCGGTGAGGTCGTCGTGGCGGGCCTGGTGGGTCAGCCGCTGCTGCGCACGTACGCGCTCGCCGATCTGCGCGCGCAGTTCGCGGTTGGCCTGCTCGAGCTCGCGCGTGCGCGCCTCGACCCGGAATTCCAGTTCGGCGTGGGTGGCCTTGAGCGCTTCCTGCGCGCGCTTGCGCGCCAGCGCGCCATCGACGTGGTGGGCGACGAAGGTCAGCAGGTCCTGGTCGGCGGGGGTGAAGCCGACGTCGGTGCCGTAGCTCTGCACGGCGATCACGCCGCAGGTGATGCCGTCGCGGCTCAGCGGCACGCCCAGCCAGCAGTGCGCCAGCGAACCGTGGCTGCGCACCTGGCCGGCCTGCTCGAGCTGCTCCATGCCGTAGCGGTCCACCAGCAGGGCCTGGCCGGT
>JAEXTE010000187.1 GCA_023453655.1 Pseudomonadota bacterium | reverse complement strand
GCGGCCTGCACGGCGAGCCGCCCGCAGGTCGAGGCGCGCAAGCGCCGAGTGAATCTCTCTCTCCGCCGTTTCAACTGGGTCGATGGATCGGGTCGCACGGGTTTCGCCGGCGGCACGATGAAGGGGCAAACGCCCCTGGGTTCGGCAGCCGATACGCGCAAGCGCCGAACGCATCCACATCCGCCGCCCGTACGCACGCCCCGCAAGGGGCGTTCTGCGTCGGCGCCGCCCGGCCGCGGCTGCGGGACGGCAGACCGGACGGCCGCTGCCCATCGCGGTCCCTGCTCGCCGCCTCTGCCATCCTGCCGCCTCCCACTCGCGCCGGAACGTCGCATGTACCTCACCCGCTTTTTCGGCGACCACGCCAGCCCGCACCCCTGCGCGAGTTGCGGAGATGCCGACCGGCTGGACTTCGACGTCCGCATGGCCTTCCAGCCCATCGTCGACGCGCGCGACCGCTCGGTGTTCGGCTACGAGGCGCTGGTGCGGACCGTCGAGGGCGGCGGCGCGGCCGAGATCCTGGGGCGGGTCGGACCGCAGCAGCTTTACCGGTTCGACCAGACCTGCCGGGTCAAGGCGATCGAGACCGCCGCCCGCCTCGGCCTGCAGTCGCGGCTGTCGATCAACTTCCTGCCCAACGCCGTGTACGAGCCGGCGACCTGCATCCGCCTGACCCTGGCCGCGGCCCGGCGCTGCGGCTTCCCGACGGACCGGCTGGTGTTCGAGACCGCCGAGTCGGAGCAGGTGCGAGACCACGCGCACCTGACGCGGATCTTCCGCGACTACCGCAGCCGCGGCTTCCTCACGGCGATCGACGACTTCGGTGCCGGCTACGCGGGCCTGGGACTGCTGGCCGAGTTCCAGCCGGACGTGCTCAAGCTCGACATGGCGCTGCTGCGCGGGATCGCCACCGATCCGGCCCGCCAGGCCATCGTCGGCGGGGTGGCGCGGATCGCGGCGGAACTCGGATCGACGGTGATCGCGGAGGGCGTGGAGACCGCGGCCGAATACCGCGCGCTGCGGACGCTGGGGATCGCGCTGTTCCAGGGCTACCTGTTCGGCCGACCGCAGCTCGAGACGCTGGGCGAGGTGCCTGCGTCGACATGGGACGCGCTGGACTGACGTGCGCGCGGTCGCGCTGGCCGCCGCTGCCGCCGGCGTCTACAATTGCGCTCCGCCGCGCGGCCGTGCCCGCGCAGCGTCAGAGTTTCCATGGTGGCCCCGGCGGCCCCTCGCGACGCTAGATCGAAAACCCCGCCAGGGCCGGAAGGCAGCAACGGTATCGATCGACGCGGGTGCCGAGGCCAGCTGGCGGGGCCACCGCCTTTCCGGGCCCGCATCGACAGCGCCGACGGCCGGCGGTTCATTGCCGCTGCCCACGCGCCGGGCTTGTCCCGACAGCGACGGGAGGCCGCGTCGGCACGGCGAGCAGCGGACGCGCTTTACTGCCGCACTCGTGGCGACATGCCTTCGCAGTGCGGGCAGCGACGCCAGGGGCGACGCGGGAACGGCTGCCTGCCCCGGGACATCAGCGCGACCTGCCGCCTCCGGCGCCCGACGCCAGTTCCACCACCGGCTGCCCGTCTTCCTGGCTGAATACCACCGCGTAGGACAGCCGCAGCGCCACCGGCGTGTCGATCGAATCGGGCTCGGCACAGGCGTCCGGCGAGGCGCGACCATCGGACGTGCGGCAGACCAGCGCCGGATCGAAGCGCCAGCGGCGCACCGACTCCTCCAGCAGCGCGGCGAAGCGCGCCCGGTGCGGTCCCGTGCCCGGGCATTCGGCGCCTTCGCGCGGACGCACATCGCCCACCACCCCGTCGGCATCGATATCGACTTCCACGCAGAGGGTCTGCGGCGCCAGCCGCAGCGCGAGCAGGTCGGGCGGATAGACCGGCAGCTCCGATTCGACCAGCAGCGGGAATACGAAGGCCTGGCTGGCATCGAGCTGCATGCGCGTGGCGCCCGGCGGAGGCGGTACGAGCGCGACCTCCACGTTGGCCACCGGAGGCGGCGGATCGGCCGGCACGGTGCGGCAGGCCGCCAGGCAGGTCACCCCCAGCAGTATCCATAGCGCTGTCCAGTTCCGCATCCCTGTCTCCTTCGCCAGCGTTCTTGCGCGATCTTACGGGACGATGCCCAGTGCATCGGGCTGCCTGCCCGTCGGCCAGTAGTCGAGCACGCGCCAGTCCGCGGTATCCACCACCGCGATGCGGTCGCCGCCGCTGATCGCGACGTACACGCGCGCTCGCGCCGGATCGGCGATCGCGCCGATCGGCATGGGGCCGGCACCCAGCATGCTCTGCCCGGCCTCCGCCCCCTCCGGCCGCAGCGCCACCGTGGCCACCTGCGTCCGCGCGGTGGCGTCGAACACCGACATGGTCGCCGCCATCGCATTGGTGACCAGCGCGTGGCGGCCATCGGGCGTGAACACCACGCGGATCGGGAAGCCCGGGCTGGGCAGCGTGTCGATCCTGGCCAAGGTCTCCGGGTCATGCACGGTCACCGTGTCCTCGGCGCGATTGGTGACCCAGACGCTGCCGTCGGGCGCCACCTCGATGCCTTCGGCGCCCTCGCCCGCCGCGACTTCGTGCGTCACCCGCCCGGCTGCCAGGTCCCCCCGCAGCACCTTGCCCGCGGCGATCTTGCTCACGTACGCGGTCGCACCGTCGCGCGACAGCGCGACCATGTGGCCGACGCCGTCGCCGACCCCGATCGCCTGCGCCACCGAACCCTGCGCCAGGTCCACGCGCAGCAGCGCATGGCTCTGCTCGGTGGTCACCAGCACCTCGCCGCGGCCCGGCAGGAAGCGCACGCCGTGCGGCCGGCCATGTTCGCCCAGGTCGATGCTGCGCGGCGCCGCGCCACCCGCCAGGTCCAGCACGGTCAGCGCGTGCCCCGGCTGCTGGTGCCCGTAGGAGGTCACCACCGCGCTGCGGCCGTCGGGAGACACCGCGATTTCGTGCGGGCCGGCGCCGGTGGCGAACTCCGCCATGCGGCTGCCGTCGTCCAGCGACAGCCGCCAGACGGTGTCGTCGCTCTTGTTGCCCACCAGCAGGGTGCCCTGCGCCAACGCGGCGGCCGGGAGCAGCAGGGCGAGCGCGAACAGGAAGCGACGGTGCATGGCGACCTCGGCTGGAGCGGATTGAAGGGGTTTGCGTGGGCCAGTGCCGGCGCGCGCGATATCCCGATGGTCGCCCGCGTCGGATGGGTCGTCCAGCGCGGCGGTTGGCACGCTCCGGCCTGGATCACGTCATTCCCTGGCCGCTGGATCCCCGGATCGCGGATGCAGCCAGCCGGCCTCGCCATCGGCATAGCGCTCGTGCTTCCAGATGGGCACGCGCGCCTTCACTTCGTCGACGATCCAGCGGCAGGCATCGAACGCCGCGGCGCGGTGCGCGGCGCTGGCGCCGGCCCAGACCGCGAGTTCGCCAATGGCCAGGTCGCCGATGCGATGCACGCAGCAGGCCTCGACCGCATCGAACCGCGCCAGCGCCTCGGCCACGATGCGCTCGCCCTCGGCTTCGGCCAGTTCGACGTAGGCCTCGTAGCGGAGCCCGTGGACGGGCCTGCCCTCGTTGTGGTCGCGCACCCAGCCCTCGAACGCGGCGAACGCGCCGGCGCGATCGTGCAGCAGCCGCTCGCGCAGCGGCGCGATCTCGAACGGCGCATCGGCGATGCGGAACCGCTTCATGCCGGCCGACCCCCGGCAGCCACGCCGCGCACCGTCATCCTCCCGACACCGGCGGAATGAAGGCCACTTCCGCGCCGTCGCGGACCGGATCGGTCCAGCGCGCGAATTCGCCGTCCACCGCCACGCGCAGGCGTTCGCGCGGCAGCGCGAAGCCGTGCCGCCCGCGCGCCTCGGCATACAGCGCCGCGAGATCGCCGTCCGCCTCGACGGTTTCCGAGCCCGTGCCCGCGGCATCGCGCAGGCTGGCGAAATACAGCAGCGTCACCCGCGCCATCAGCCGACCTGCCCGAAATCGCGCTTGCCGCCGCGCTTGCCGGCCAGCTTCGCCGGACCCAACACGATCGCGTGCGACAGCGCCTTGCACATGTCGTAGACGGTCAGCGCGGCGACGGTGGCGCCGGTCAGCGCCTCCATCTCCACGCCGGTGCGATGGGTGGTCCTGACCGCGCACTCGATGCGCAACTCGCGTTCGCCGTGCCAGTCGATCGCGATGCGCACGCCGTCGATCGGCAGCGGATGGCAGAACGGAATCAGCTCGTGGGTACGCTTGACCGCCATGGTGCCGGCGATCACCGCGGTGTCGACGATGCCGCCCTTGGCGCTGCGCAGCCCGGAACGGCGCAGCTGGGCGGCCACCTCGGCGGGAAAGCGCACGCGGCACTCGGCCAGCGCCTGGCGCGCGGTGACGGCCTTGCCGGAGACATCGACCATGGCCGGCCGGCCCTGGTCGTCGAGATGGGTCAATGCGCTGCGCTTCGCCATGGCGCCATCCTAGCCGCTGCAGGCGCCGGCTGCCGCGCTCAACCGCCGACCAGGAACATTTCCACGTGGCGTCGTGGCACCTGCGCGCTGCCGCGCAGTTCGCTGTAGCGGTCGGCACGTTGCGACCATACCTGGGCCAGCCGCGCCGCTGCCGCGACTTCGCCCTGCGCCAGCGCGGGCCGCAGGTCCACTCCCCGCGACGAAAACAGGCAGGTATAGAGGTGGCCGTCGGCGGACACGCGCGCGCGGTGGCAGTCGCCGCAGAACGGCGCGCTCACCGAACTGACGAAGCCGATCTCGCCGGCCCCGTCCAGGAAGGCATGGCGCCGCGCCACCTCGCCGCGATAGTTGGCGTCCAGCGCGCGCAGCGGCCAGCGCGCGTGGATACGGTCGCGCAGTTCGGCCGAGCTGACCACGCCCTCGCGCCGCCAGTCGTTGCAGGTGCCCACGTCCATGTATTCGATGAAGCGCAGCACGTGTCCGCTGCCGCGGAAATGCGCGACCAGGCCCTCGACCTCGGCCTCGTTGATGCCGCGCTGGACCACGCAGTTGATCTTGAGCGGTCCGAACCCCGCCGCCTCGGCCGCGGCGATCCCGGCCAGCACGTCGGCCACGTCGCCGCGCCCGCCCGACAGCTGGCGGAACAGCCCCGGGTCGAGCGCGTCGAGGCTGATCGTGATCCGGCGCAGTCCGGCCGCGCGCAGCGGCCCGGCGTGGCGCGCCAGCAGCGCGCCGTTGGTGGTCATCGCCAGGTCCTCGATGCCCTCGATACGGGCCAGCCGCGCGACCAGTTCCGGCAGTCCGCGCCGCAGCAGCGGCTCGCCGCCGGTGATGCGCAGCTTGGTCGCGCCCAGCCGCGCGGACGCGCGCGCCAGCGTTTCGATCGCTTCGAAGGACAGCCGCCCCGCCGCATCCAGCCCGTAATCTTCCGGAATCCGGTCTGCGGGCATGCAGTAGCCGCAGCGGAAATTGCAGGCCTCGATCACCGACAGCCGCAGGTCGCGCAGCGGTCGTGCCAGGCGGTCCACCACGGGCGCGCTGTCGGGCCGCGCGTTCATGGCCCGTCCCCGGACCGGGGCGGAGGCGCCGGCGGCGCCAGGTCGATGACCTCGCCCGGCGTCGCAACCCGATGCCCGCGTGCCGCCATCGCCTGGCCGTCGGCCACGCTGGCGTAGTGGTAGAGCACGCAGCGCGCCAGCAGCGCCGGCTCGTACTCGCGCTCCAGGTCCTCGATGCCGCTGTGCGAGGGATTGCCGTGCAATCCGCAGTCGTGCGCCACCAGCTCGCCGCGATCGGCGTGCCGGCGCAGCTGCTCGGGGACCGGGCGGGTATCGCCGGTCCACACCAGGCTGCCGGGCAAGCGCAGGCCGAAGGCGGTATCCGGCCAGTGGTGGCGCACCGGGAATACCTCCAGCCGCAGCCCGTCGTGCCAGAACGCATCGCCGACCGGGATCACCCGGAACGCATCCCAGAAGTTGGCGCCACCCTCGGCCAGCACGTTGGGATAGGCGCCGACGCGCTGGTGCAGCAGCGGCACCACACTGGCCGGGACGTAGACCGGCATGCGCCCGCGCCGCGCCGGGTCGAAGTATTCCGAGACGAACAGCCGCTCGAATCCACCGACGTGGTCGAGGTGGGTATGGGTGATGAACAGCGCCGGCGGAGGCGCGCCGTAGTGCGCCAGGAAGGCGGTCAGGCCCTCGCTGCCGCAGTCGATGGTGAGCCAGGGCCGGCCGTCGCGCTCGATGGTGGCCATGGGCGAACCCAGCTCCACCGCCGAGGCGTTGCCCACGCCGTGGAAGCGCAGCGCCCAGCTCACCGCGCGGCGCTCCCGCCGCTGGCGTCCGGACCGGAGCGGGGCGGCCGCCGCAGCATCGTCAGTTGCCGCGCGCCCAACGCGCGTCGTAGGCCTTGCGCAGCCGCGCGAAGCCGCCTTCGACCGCGGGCGCCCCACCGGGGCCGGCCACCTTGTGCAGCGAACGCAGCAGGCGCTGCAGGTTGCGTTCGCGCCAGGCCGTGGCCGGGATGTGCATGCGGCTGCGGTCGAAGTCGATCAGCCAGCCCTTGCCGGCGGCGTCGTAGAGCACGTTGTGCGCGTTGAGGTCGGCATGGTCCAGGCCTTCACGGTGGAAGCGCGCGACCAGCACGCCGGTCTGCTCCCAGGGCGCGTCGGCGGGCGACTCGCGCACCAGTTCGGCCAGCGAGCGCACGTCGCGCAGCCGCTCGATGATGATCCAGGCGCGGTAGCTGAAGCGGCTGCGCAGGTAGCAGGCCGCGATCGGCTGCGGCACCGGGCACTTGCGCCGCAGCAGCTCGCGCAGGATGCGGAACTCGGCGAAGCTGCGGGTGTGGTCGGCGCCGCGCCACAGGTAGCGGTCGCGGCTGAGCTTCGCCGCCATGCCGCCGCGCAGGTACTGGCGCAGCACGCAGGGGCCAGGGCTGGCGTCGATGAACCAGGCGCCGCCACGGCCGCTGCCGGACACCGCCTGCGCGCGCATGCCCCACTGCGCGGCGTCGAACCAGCGCGGGTCCACTTGCCGCAGCTGCGTGGAGTCGAACAGAATCGCCCCATACTCGCCGCTGCCGTGCGGATCGCGGAAGGGCGTCAGGCTCTCAGTGGCGTCGAACGCGACCATCCAGCGAGTCTAGCAAGCCGTGGCCCAACCTCCCCCTGCTCCGCGCTCCATCTGCCTGCTGCGCCTCTCGGCGCTGGGCGATGTCACCCATGTGCTGCCGCTGGTGGCCACCCTGCGCGATGCGTGGCCCGACATCGCCCTGACCTGGGTGATCGGCAAGGGCGAGCACCGCCTGCTCGAGGGCCTGCCGGGGATCGAGTTCCTCGTCTACGACAAGAAGACCGGCCTGGCCGGCATGCGCGCCGTGCGCCGGGCGCTGGCCGGGCGCCGCTTCGACGCGCTGCTGCAGATGCAGGTGGCGGCCCGCGCCAACCTGCTCTCGGCCTTCGTGCCCGCACGACGCCGCATCGGCTACGACCGCTCGCGTTCGAAGGACCTGCACGGCCTGTTCGTCAACGAGCGCATCCCCGATCGTCCGGGCATCCACGTGCTCGACGCCATCGGCAGCTTCTGCGAGCCGCTGGGGCTGCGCCAGGACCGCGTGCGCTGGGACATGCCGGTGCCGGCGGAGGCGCGCGAATGGGCGCGGGCGCAGTGGCCCGACGACGGCGTCCCCGCCCTGCTGGTCTCGCCCTGCTCCAGCCACCAGCGCCGCAACTGGTATGCCGACCG
>JAEXTE010000301.1 GCA_023453655.1 Pseudomonadota bacterium | reverse complement strand
TGGCGCCATGCGCCAGCAGCGCGTAAGCCACCGCCAGGACGATCTGGATTGCGAGGATCAAGTCGTTCGGTGCTGCTGGACGTGTTCGGACAGGGCGCGCAGCGAAGCGAAGATGCGCCGGTTCTCGTCCGCATCCGAGCGCAGCTGGAAGCCGTAGCGCTTGCTGATCGCCAGCGCCAGCTCCAGCGCATCGATCGAGTCCAGGCCCAGCCCGGCGTTGAACAGGGGCGCCTCGGGGTCGATTTCCGCCGCTGTCACGCCGTCGAGGTTCAGGCTTTCGACCAGGAGTTCGGCGAGTTCGCGTTCGGCATCGGTTTGCACGGACATGGCAGGCAGGTTGGCGGACAGGCCCGCAACAATCGTGCATCGGGGCGCGCGGCGCAAGCGCGGAAGGCCCAGCCCGGCGGCGCGGCCGCCGCCGGACCCTTCAGGAAGCCCACGGGACCTCCGCTATCATGCGCACCCGTTCAGCAACCCGCAGCCCGCCCCGACAGGATGGCCAGCCCCGCATCGCCCGCCTCCGACCCAGCCGCGCCTGGGGACTGCGACGTCCTGGTGATCGGCGGTGGGCCGGCCGGCAGCACCGCCGCGGCCCTGCTGGCGCGCCGCGGCTGGCGGGTGGTGATGCTGGAGAAGGACGCGCACCCGCGCTTCCACATCGGCGAATCGCTGCTGCCGATGAACATGCCGATCCTGGCCGAACTGGGCGTGCTCGACCAGGTACGCGCCATCGGCGTGCACAAACCCGGCGCCGACTTCCCGCTGCTGGAGATGGCCGGCAAGCGCTACGTGTTCCGCTTCAGCCGCGCGCTCGATCCGCGCCACGACTACGCGGTGCACGTGCGCCGCGACCAGTTCGACCAGCTGCTGTTCGAGCACGCCCGCGCCGCCGGGGTCGACGCGCGCCAGCGCACCCGGGTGGTGGACGTGGCCTTCGGCGCCGACGGCCGCCCGGCCGTGGTGGAAGCGCGCGACGCGGACGGCCGGTCGATGCGCTGGGCGCCGCGCTACCTGCTCGACGCCAGCGGCCGCGACACCTTCCTGGCCTCGCGACGCAAGTACAAGCGCAAGGATCCGCGGCACCAGTCGGCGGCGCTGTTCAGCCATTTCCGCGGCGTCGCCCGCCACGCCGGCGACGACGCGGGCAACATCACCGTGGCGCGGTTCGACCAGGGATGGTTCTGGCTGATCCCGTTGCCCGACGACATCATGAGCGTCGGCGCGGTGTGCTTCCCGGACTATCTCAAGCAGCGCAGCGACGACGGCGGCCGCATCGACAACGAGGCGCTGCTGATGCGCACCCTGCAGGCCAATCCCGAGGTGTGGCGGCGCATGCAGGGCGCCACCCGGGTGGCGCCGGTGCACGCGACCGGCAACTACTCGTACGGCTCCACGCGCATGGCCGGGCCGGGCTGGATGCTGGTCGGCGATGCCTATGCCTTCGTCGACCCGATCTTTTCCTCCGGCGTGTACCTGGCCATGGACAGCGCGCGCCGGGCCAGCGACGTCGTCGATGCGTCGTTGCGCGACCCGGCGCGCGAAGCGGCCCAGCAGGCGGCCATGCAGTCGCGACTGCGGCGCGGCCTGCGCCACTTCACCTGGTTCATCCACCGCTTCAACACGCCGGTGATGCGGCGCCTGTTCTCGGCGCCGCGCAACGACTGGCAGCTGGAACAGGCGGTGATCTCGATGCTGGCCGGCGACGTGTTCGACAACGCCGCGGTGCGGCGGCGACTGCATGTTTTCCGGCTGATCTACGCCCTCAACGCCGTGGCGATCGCGCCGCGCGCGCTGCGCGGCTGGATGCAGCGACGCCGCCAGGCGCGCTCCAGCTTCCGCGGCGACACCCTGCAGGAGGGCAACCCGTGAGCCGACCCGCCCCGATCCCCCCCGTCGCGCCGCACCTGCGCGTGGAGTACGTGGACGCCGCGCCGGCCGACGTGCTGGCCGCCGACGACGTGCTGGCGGTGCTGGGCTTCGGCGCGGGTGCGCCATGCCTGGACGACCCGCGCTACCTGCGCGTGCCGCTGCAGCCGCACGGCCGCGCGCCGCTGGAGGTCTGGCATGCGCTGGCGCCGGTGCGCAGCGGACGCACGGGCGAGATCGCCTGGTCGTGCGACGGCCAGCTGCTGTTCGGCGCGATCGAAGTCGACGAGCCCGAGGGCCATACCGGCCTGGGCGACAACAGCGGCATCCTGCTGGCCGCCGAGCATGCCTACCGGCAGATGACCGGCTTCGTCGGCGCCAGCGAATACCCGCACCTGCTGCGGGTCTGGAACTACCTCGACGCCATCACCCTGGGCGAAGGCGACGCCGAGCGCTACCGCCAGTTCTGCGTCGGCCGCGCGCGCGGGCTGGGCGATTTCGACGCCACCTCCCTGCCCGCCGCCACCGCCATCGGCCGCTGCGACGACGCGCGCACGGTGCAGGTGTACTGGCTGGCCGCGCGCGCGCCGGGTGCGCCGGTCGAGAACCCGCGCCAGGTCAGCGCCTACCGCTACCCGCGCCAGTACGGCCCGCAGCCGCCGAGCTTCGCCCGCGCGATGCTGCCGCCGGCCGGCGGCCGCATGCCGCTGCTGCTCTCCGGCACGGCGGCCGTGGTCGGCCACGCCTCGAAGCACGCCGCCGACGAGCTGCTGGCCCAGCTGGACGAGACCTTCGCCAACTTCGACGCGTTGCTGGGCGCGGCCCGCGAGCGCGAGCGCGGCCTGCCCGCCCAGTTCGGCGCCGGCACCCGGCTCAAGGTCTACGTGCGCGACCGCGAGGACCTGCCGGTGGTCGAGCGTGCGCTCGAGGAGCGCTTCGGCGACCGCGTGCCGCGCATCCTGCTGCACGCGGCGATCTGCCGGCGCGAACTGGCCGTCGAGATCGACGGCGTGCACGACGCTGGCTGAGTCCTCACGCCGCGGCGGTCACACTCGGCCCCGGCCCGGCGTCCTGTCACCGGGCATCACGCCCGCACTCGTGGAGAAACGCACATGGGAATGATCAGCCTGGTCTGGGGCATCCTGGCCATGATCTGGATGGTCCTCGCGCTGGTTCCGGTCATCGGGATCACCAACTGGCTGCTGATCCCGTTCGCCGCGGTGGGTGCGATCATCGCCGCCGTCGGCCTGCTGTTCACCCGCAGCGGGCGCCGCGGCCGCGCCAAGGCCGGGCTGGTAATCAACGGCATCGTGATCTTCGTGGCGATCTGGCGCCTGGGCTTGGGCGGCGGCCTGATCTGACGCCGGCCCGGGACGTTCTGTCCCGGCCTCCGGCCATGGGCGGCGCGTAGAATGCCGCCCATGGCCTATCCCGATACCCGCATGCGGCGGATGCGCCGCGACGACTTCTCGCGCCGGCTGATGCGCGAGACCAGCCTCACCACCGACGACCTGATCTATCCGGTGTTCGTGCATGAGCCCTCGGGCCGCGCGCCGGTGCCCTCGATGCCGGGCGTGGAGCGGGTGTCGATCGACGAACTGCTGCGCGTGGCCGAGACCGCCAGCGAGCTGCGCGTCCCGGCGCTGGCCCTGTTCCCGGTGACCGCGCCGGAAGCCAAGTCGCTCGACGCCGCGGCGGCCTGGGACGACGAAGGCCTGTGCCAGCGCGCGGTGCGCGCGCTCAAGGCGCGCTTCCCGCAGCTGGGCGTGATCACCGATGTCGCGCTCGATCCCTACACCTCGCACGGCCAGGACGGCCTGGTCGACGCCGACGGCTACGTGGTGAACGACGACACGGTCGAGGCCCTGGTCCGGCAGGCGCTGTCGCACGCGCGCGCCGGCGCCGACGTGGTCGCGCCGAGCGACATGATGGACGGGCGCATCGGCGCGATCCGGGTGGCGCTCGAGGCCGAAGGCTTCGCCCACACCCGCATCCTCGCCTACGCCGCCAAATATGCCTCGGCCTTCTATGGCCCGTTCCGCGACGCGGTCGGCTCGGCCTCGGCCCTGGGCAAGGCCGACAAGAAGACCTACCAGATGGACCCGGCCAACAGCGACGAGGCGCTGCGCGAGGTCGCGCTCGACCTGGACGAGGGCGCCGACATGGTGATGGTCAAGCCCGGCCTGCCTTATCTGGACATCGTGCGCCGGGTGAAGGACCACTTCGGGGTGCCCACCTTCGCCTACCAGGTCAGCGGCGAGTACGCGATGCTCAAGGCCGCCGCCGCCAACGGCTGGCTGGACGAGCGCGCCTGCGCGCTGGAGGCGCTGCTGGCGTTCCGCCGCGCCGGCGCCGACGGCGTGCTGACCTACCACGCGCTCGACGCGGCGCGCTGGCTGCGCGGCAACTGAGCCAGCCGCCCGC
>JAEXTE010000029.1 GCA_023453655.1 Pseudomonadota bacterium | reverse complement strand
GCCCATGCGGGCTGACGATCGGCAGCCGCCCGACTTCCGCGTACAGGCGTCGCGCGATCGCGCGCTGGGCGGCGTCGGCCGGGAACAGTCGGTCTTCGTGGAGGTGCAGCGGTCGTGGTGCGGTCGTCATGGAGTCGTTGTCGTTGCGGGATACGCCGGCGGCCGGCGCGCGCCTGCCGATGGCGGCAGGAAGGATCGAAGTCAGCGGCGCATGCTTTCCGCCGGGCCGAGCGTGCCACGCGGCTTCGCGTCGCGGACCAGTTCGATGCGCTGGAAGACCAGCCCCGGATCGACCAGCCACAGCTTCACCGTATTGGCACCGGCGCGGACGTGGTGGCGCGAGCGGGCGATATGGGCGTTGTCGATGACGGCCGCTTCCCAGGCGGTGAAGTCGCGGTCGCCGGGCGTCGGGTCGAGGCGCACGGTCACCACCGTCGGCGGCTCGTCGTCGATCGACAGCGCGTAGCGCAGGCCGCCGCGATGGCGGATGTCGAGCGTGGGCGAGACCAGCACCCGCACCTCGACCTCGCCGTCGACGTCCATCACCACCGGATACTCCAGCCGCGCGCCGTCGCCGCCCGGCACCAGCGGCGCGCCGGTGGCCGGCCACGCGGTGACCGCGGACAGGGTGCGGCCCAGGTTCGGGATGACCTGCCATTGCGCGCCCGCCGGTGCCACGGCGCGCGCATCGTGTTCGGCTTCGATCGCGACCACGCCGATGCCCTCGACGAAGCCAAGCGCGCCGCGATGGGCCGGCGGCTTGTGCACGGGCACGGTCACGGAGACCTCGGTCCAGTCCTGGCCGCGGATGTAGATGATGCCCTCGTGCCGGCCTTCCGGCAGCGCGTCCCAGTCGATCTGCAGCGTCAACGGCTGCTCGTCGGTGACCTCGCCGGACGTGGGCGAGACCTGCAGCCAGGGCGCGCGGCTGGTGGCGGTGAACGGGATCGGCGCCTGGCCGCGATTGAACACCACCACGTCGCGTGTCGGCGCGGCCACCGGGTCCAGCTCCGGCAGGCGCGGGCGGCGCAGCAGCGCGGGGTAGGCAACGGGATCGCCCTCGATCGCCACGCCGGTGACGCCCTTCTCCGGCGGGTCGACGCTCGCCAGCGCCGGCAGCACGTTGCGCGGCGGCGACTGCCAGTGGGTATAGCCGATGCGCGGCTGGCTCATCATGTGGATCCACTTGCCGCCGGCAATCTCCTGCTCGTACACGCGCTGCAGCTCCGCATCGCGGGCGAACAGCCCGCGCGCCTTCGCTGCCCAGGCATTGGCCGAGGCCCGGCCCTGCGCGGCGTAGAGGCGGTTGCGGGCCACGGCCACGTGCAGGTGGTTGAGGTTGGCGCTGGCGAGTACCGGGTATTCGACCAGCTGGTACCAGGCATCGCGGTGGCTGGCCGGGATCTCCGGCGCCAGCGCCTGTACCTGCGCCACCAGTGCGTCCCATTCGGCCAGCACGCGACCGGCCTCGCGGTCGTGGACCAGGCTCCAGGTCCTGGCGTCGACCAGTTCCGGCTTGCGTCGTGCGTTGAGCCGGGTATAGCCGGTCACGATCTCGCCGATGGCCTGCGCGTGCGCCGGGCCGAACTGCTCGGCCGCCCAGCGCGCCGGATAGGCCGTGATCCATTCCAGGTCGGCCCCATCCGGATCCCAGGCCTGGTCGAGGAAGGCGCTGATCGGCAGCTCCTGCGGCTTGATGTCGCCGACGTTGACCACCCACAGCCGTTCCACGCCATGCGCCCAGGCCAGGCGCATCTGCTCCCAGGCGCGCTCGACCTGGGTGGTGTTGAGCCACTTGTAGTTGCGCGGACCGCCGACGTAGTCGAAGTGGTAGTACACGCCGTAGCCGCCCGGGCGCCTGTCGGCGGGATCGGGCAGGCGGCGGATGCTGCCCCAGTTGTCGTCGGCGAACAGCAGGGTCACGTCGTCGGGGACGCGCATGCCCTTGTCGTAGTAGTCCTGCACTTCCTTGTAGAGCGCCCACACCTGCGGGGTCTGCTCCACCGGCTTGGCGGTGACCTCGGCGATGATCCGGCGCTGGTCGGCCACGATCCGTTCGAGCAGGGCGGTGGCGGTCTCCTCGCTCATCGGCTCGTCGCCGTCGCCGCGCATGCCCAGCGTGACCACCGCCTCGCGACCCTGCAGCCGCTCGATGCCGCCGCGCCAGAATTCCTGCAGCACCTGCGCATTGCGCGAATAGTCCCAGGGGCCCTTGCCATGGCGCGACCACTCGTCGTGCGCGCGCATCATCGGTTCGTGGTGGCTGGTGGCGTTCACCACACCGTACTCGTCGGCCAGCTCGGCGTTCTTCGGGTCGTCGTCGTAGAACGCGCGCGGCAGCCACATCGCCGGCCACAGATAGTTGGCCTTGTGGCGCATGATCAGCTGGAACACGCGCTCGTAGAAGCGGTGGTTGGTGCCGCCGAAGGTCGCCTTGCTCCAGCCGCCGAGGGCCGGATCCTCGTCGTTGATGAAGATGCCGCGGTACCGCACCTTCGGCGCGTCGACGAAGCGGCCCGGCGCGATGTGCAGCGTGGTGCGCCGTGGTGGCGGCACGTCGGCCCACCAGGTCCAGGGCGACACGCCGATGCGACGCGAGAGTTCGTACAGGCCGAACGCCGTGCCGCGCCGATCGGCGCCCGCGACCAGCAGGGCGCGTTCGATGCCGGGTTCGGGCGCGTCGACCACCTGCAGCAGGTAGGCCTCCCAGACGCCGGCGACGCCACCGGTGTCAATGCCTTTCTCGCGCACGATCCGGTCGACACGCGCGCTGTGCCCGAGGGTGCCCGCGATGATCGCCATGCGCCCGTCGGCGGCGCCATCCGTCGCGCCGGACACGGCCGCCAGGTCGTCGCGCAGCGCCTCGGCCGCGCGCAGCACCGGCGCGTGTTCGCCCTGGTCCACCAGCACCGGCAGCGGCGTGCCGCCCTCGATCAGGGCGAGGCTGCCCTCGTGGCCGGTGTCGCAGACGGCCGCGGCGGCGCGGCAATCCTGCTTCGCGAACGCGGACGATGGCAGCACGGCGATGGCGAACAGCAGTGCGCAGGCGTACTTCATCGGGGCGGCGTCCCTCGACATGATCGGTGCGTGGCTCATGGCGCTGGCGCGACGTCCAGGCGCGCCGGTTCCAGTCGCGGAGTGAGGCGGTGGACGACAAGCAGGGCCAGCAGGTAGGCCGAGCCGGCCATCAGGAACACCGGCAGGTAGCTGCCGGTGGTCTCCAGCAGGAACCCGGTGAAGGTCGCGATCATCATGCCGCCTACCGCGCCGGCGAAGCCGCCGAGGCCGACGACCGAGCCGACGGTCTGACGCGGAAACAGGTCCGAGGGCAGGGTGAGCAGGTTGGCCGACCAGCCCTGGTGGCCGGCCGTGGCCAGGCCGATCAGCAGCACCGCCACCCAGAGGTTCTCGGCTTGGGCGGCGAACACGATCGGCACCACGCACAGCGCGCACGCCAGCATCGCGGTCTTGCGCGCGCGGTTGACGCTCCAGCCGAGCCGGATGAAGCGGCCGGCCAGCCAGCCGCCGAAGATGCTGCCCACGTCGGCCAGGACGAAGATGACCACCAGCGGTACGCCCAGGCCCAGCAGGCTGAGGCCGTGCTCGGAATGCAGGAACTTGGGCAGCCAGAACAGGAAGAACCACCAGATCGGGTCGGTCATGAACTTCGCGGCGACGAACGCCCAGGCCTGGCGATGGCGCAGGATGCGCGACCACGGGATCTTCGTCGCCGGCTCCGGCGGGTCGCTGCGGATATGCGCAAGTTCCGCCTGCGAAAGCCTTGGCTGCCGCTCGGGTGCGCGGTACCAGAGCAGCCAGGTCGCCAACCAGACCGCG
Organism: Pseudomonadota bacterium; assembly: GCA_023453655.1. Classification (GTDB taxonomy): domain Bacteria; phylum Pseudomonadota; class Gammaproteobacteria; order Xanthomonadales; family Xanthomonadaceae; genus Luteimonas; species Luteimonas composti. Next base: position 10,215 of record JAEXTE010000029.1, on the reverse strand, counting down.
CTCAAGACACCGGTGGCCAAGAAGGCCGCTTGCCACCCCAGCGAGAGCGCGATCAAGGGCACCATCAATGGCGCGACGATCGCGCCAATGTTCGATCCCGAGTTGAAGATGCCGGTGGCGAACGCACGCTCGCGGCGCGGGAACCACTCGGCCACCGTCTTGAGCGCGGCCGGGAAGTTGCCCGCCTCGCCGAGACCCAGGAAAAAACGCGCCAGCATGAAGCCGATCACCGAGCCTGCAAGCGCATGGCTCATCGCGGCAACGCTCCATACGCAGATCGCGATGGCATAGCCGATGCGCGTGCCCAGCCGGTCGATGATCGCACCCGCGCACAACAGGCCGATCGCGTAGGCGGCCTGGAAGGCGGTGACGATGTATCCGTACTCGATCTCGCTCCAGCCGATCTCGTCCTGGAGGAACGGAGCGAGCACGCCAAGCACCTGGCGGTCGATGTAGTTGATCGTGGTGGCGGCCAGCAGCATCGCGCAGACGCGCCAGCGATACATGCCGATCTTCGCGGTGGCGGCGCCGGAAGCCGAGGCGGGTGCGCTCATGCGTGTCGCGCTCCTGCCGTCGCGACGATGCGGACGACGTTCCCGAATCCCGCCATATCGCTCTCCCGGTGCGATGCGTGATAGCGCTATCAGTACCACATGTGCGAAAGCGGGGGCCACTGTCGGCCATGCAGGAAGGCTTCCCTTGGGACATCGGCCGCTGCCAGGCGCGTGCTGCAATGCAGCGCAAACGTGCGGTGCAATGGATGCTGCGACGCAGCGTGTCTGCTTCAATCTGATAGCGCTACCATCCGGCCGCCACTCCCCAAGGGCGTGTCGTGCAAGCGTCCCTGCGGGACCCGAGGCACAACAGTCCACCGGTGTCACGATGCCGCGGCATCGGCGCCATCAAGCGGGAGGGGAGTTTCGTGCAAGTCAGAATTGCAAGAACAGCGTTGTGCCACGCCCTTGGCCTGGCATTGGCCGGCATCGCCGGAACGGGTTTCGCGCAGGAACAGGCGCCTGCCGGACAGACCCCGCCTGCGAATCCGGTCGCGACCGATCTCGACTCGGTGGTGGTAACCGGTTACCGCCAAAGCCTGCAGTATTCGACCGATGCCAAGCGCGAGTCGACCGGCTTCACCGACTCGATCTTTTCCGAAGACATCGGCAAGTTTCCCGACACCAATATCGCCGAATCGCTGGCCCGCATCCCCGGCATCCAGATCGACCGCGACGTCAACGGCGAAGGCCTGAACGTCGGCATCCGCGGCCTGCCGCAGAGCTTCACCAAGACCATCATCAACGGCGGCGAAGCGGCGACCGCCTCGATCGGCCTCAACCGCGGCAATCAGAACCGCGAGGTCGACCTCAACCTGTTCCCGACCGAGTTCTTCAACAAGCTCACGGTCTACAAGTCGCCGCAGGCCAGCCTGCCGGAGGGCGGCATCTCGGGCGTGGTCGACATGCGCAGCATGCGTCCGTTCGACATTCCCGGACGGCATTTCAACTACTCCGGGCAGTTCGACTACAACACCACCGGCGAGAAGTTCAATCCGCGCGGATCGGCGATGTACAGCTGGACCAACGACGAGGGCACCTTCGGCGCGCTGGTCGGCGCCTCGGTGGTACGCAGCCGCATCGCCGTGCGCGGCTGGGAATCGGTGGGCTGGATGAACCCGGGACTCAACGAACGCCAGTGCGGCATCGGCGAGTCGCTGACCAATCGCCCCGCCGAGTGCAACCCGGGCGGCGGCGGCAGCCTGCAGATGCCCGACGAGGTGCCCGACAATGCCTCCACTCGCGGCGCCGGGCTGACACCGGGCGACATCATCGATGCCGAGTGGCTGCTGGCGCAGAACCCGGGGCTGAGCATCGGCCAGATCACCGAAGCCCTGTTCCCGCGCCTGGCGCGTCCGGTGGACATGGCCGGCGACCGCGAGCGCGACGCCGTGGTCGGTTCGCTGGAATGGCGCCCCAGCGACCGCATGCACTTCTACGTCGACGCCCTGTACTCGCGCGCCAAGTACGAGAACGACCGCATCGACATGAACCTGGTCGGCCGCACCTTCGGGCCGGTGGGCTTCATCCCGACCAACATGCAGCTCGACGCCAACAACGTCGTCACCAGTGCCACCCTGGTCAACGCGCAGTTCTTCCTCGAGGCGCGGCCGTACCGGGACGAAGTGCAGTACTGGAACATCAACCCGGGCGCGACGTTCTGGTTCGGCGAGAATGACGGCATCAAGCTCGACGTGCAGGCCAACTGGAGCCGCAGCTGGTTCTTCCGCGAGTCGCCGACGATCATGCCGGCCTCGCCGTTCACCACGGTGGAGTACCGCAACGACGGCAACCACCCGGTGTTCGAGCCCACCGGCCTGGACCTCAACGATCCCGACGCCGGCTGGCGATGGGAGGGCGGCCGCGTCAACCTCAACAACGAAAAGCGCGTCACCGAGGCCGGCCGCCTGCGCGCAGACCTGCAGTTCGGCGAGGACGACCGCAACATCAAGGTGGGTGTGTCGCAGGACCGCTTCCGCCGCACCATCGTCGGCTTCGACAACAGCGCCGCCTGGCAGGCCAACGCGTTCCAGGCCGTTCCCAACGGCGAACTGCCGAACTTCCTGCGTCCCGGTCCCTACGGCTTCATCACCGTGGACTTCGACCGGTTCATGGACGCGACCAACTACGGCCAGTTCTTCGACGAGGCGCCGGAAGTCAATTCCTCGCAGTCGGTGGGCGCCGCGACCGGCGGCGTGGACGAGAAGAACACGTCGGCCTACGTCGAGTTCAATGGCGAGACCGAGATCTGGAACCGCAACCTGCGCTTCAACGGCGGCGTGCGCTACGTCGAGACCGACCAGGAGATCAGCGGCCCGGTCACCCTGGGCAGCGTGCGAGCCTGGCAGACGCTGGGCAGCACCTACGACGAATGGCTGCCCTCGTTCAACGTCGCCTGGGACGTGGCGGACAACTGGGTCCTGCGCCTGGCCAGTTCCCGCACCATGACGCGCCCCAACCCGCGTTCGATGCTGCCCGCGACGACGTTCTCCGACCCGTCCGCGGAGATCGCCGACCAAGGCAACCCCAACCTCTCGCCATACCTGTCGACCAACTTCGACCTGGGCCTGGAGTGGTACACGGGCAACGAGGGGCTGGTGGCGCTGACCATGTTCAACAAGCGCGTGTCCGGCTATACCTACCAGGGCGTCAATGTGCGGCCGTTCCGCGACCTCGGCATTCCGCTCGACGCGCTGACCGAGAACCAGCTGGCCGCGCTCAACGCCAACGGCGGCCTCGACGCCCCGATCAACGTGCGCCAGCAGGTCAATGCCGACGCCACGCTGGACATCCAGGGCTGGGAGCTGATCTGGGTGCAGCCGCTCGACTTCGTGTTCGAGGGCCTGGGCTTCATGGCCAACTACACCGATATCGACCTCGAACCCACGGGCCAGGAAGCCGGCCAGCTGGCGGGCAACCTGTTCGGGATCGCGCCGGTGATGTGGAACGCCACCGCCTACTGGGAGAACGACGTCGCGTCCGTGCGCCTGTCCTACAACTGGGTGGAGGGTTCGGCCCAGCGGGCGCGTGGCAACAACGAGGGCGGCATCAACTACGGCCAGTACTTCGGGGAGGATCGCGGCCAGTTCGACCTGTCGGCGAGCTACACCCTGTCTTCGCTGCCGTCGCAGCCGCAGCTCACCTTCAACGTGCTGAACATCACCAACGAGCAGACCCGCAACTACATCTCGTTCCCGAACGTGCCGGGCGAGATCTACGAGCCAGGCCGGACCTTCCTGGTCGGGATCCGCGGGACCTTCTGACAGCGGTGCCCTTTTACTCCCCACGATCCTCCCGGCGGCGAGTGCCCGCCGGGCGGATCGTGTTTTTTTTGCGCAGTGGGCGGGGCAGGGGGCGGCGTGGTTGCACGGACAACCATCGCGCGGCGCGATTCCGAACGCCGCGCACGACATGCCATAGTTTGGATAGGTCCGACGATTTCATCAGGGCGTGCGCTTGCCCGCCTCCGCCACGGTTAGGATAGGTGCGACCGGCGGTCGGTTCCGCCAGCGCGCACAGCAGGGGTCATTCTTGAATACGAATACCGAGCGGCTATCGGTCACCGAAAAGGTGGGCTACAGCCTTGGCGACCTTGCAGCCAACCTCATCTTCCAGACGTTGATGACGTTCCTGGCGTACTTCTACACCGACATCTACCGCATCCCCGCCGCGACCGCAGCCACCATCATCTTCGTGGTCGGCCTGCTGGGCGCGTTCGTGTTCACGCCGCTGGTGGCGGTGCTGGCAGACCGCACCAGCACCCGCTGGGGCAAGTTCAGGCCCTGGATCCTGTGGACCGCGGTGCCGTTCGGCGTGCTGTCGCTGCTGGCCTTCAGCACCCCGGACCTGGGCGCGCAGGGCAAGGTGTTCTACGCCGCCGCCACCTATACCCTGCTGGTGCTGGTGTACGCGGCCAACAACCTGCCGTATTCGGCGCTCAGCGGCGTGCTCACCGGCAACATGGGCGAGCGCAACAGCCTGTCGGCCTACCGCTTCGTGGCGGTGATGGTGGCGCAGCTGGTGGTGCAGGCGCTGTTGCTGCCGCTGGTCAACATCCTGGGCGACGGCGACCGCGTGCGTGGCTTCGAGAACACCATGCTGCTGTTCGCGGTGGTCGGCACCGTGTTCTTCCTCATCACCTTCCTCACCACCCGCGAGCGCGTGGTCCCGGCGCAGGAGCAGAAGTCCAGCATCGGCCGCGACCTGGCCGACCTGGCCGGCAACCGGCCCTGGCTGGTGGTCCTGCTGGTCACGATCCTGGTGTTCACCACCCTGGCGCTGAAGGGCGGCACCTACGTCTACTACTTCGAGAACTACCTGCAGGAGCCGGCGATGGCCCGCTTCCTGGACTCGATCGGCTTCTACAGCGTGCTCGGCGGGATCAACTCGGCGCTGGTCGGCATGGGGCTGGCCGGCTTCGAGCTGCCGGAGGACGCGACCACCTCCGCCTTCGGCCTGTTCAACGCCGGCGGCATCGTCCTGATGGTGGTGGGGATCGGCTTCTCGCGGAAGCTGGCCGACCGCTTCGGCAAGCGCGATGTCTTCGGCGTGTTCCTGGTCATCTCGACCCTGTTCATGCTCGCCTTCTACATCATCCCGCCGGACCGCATCGGCCTGGTGTTCGGCGCGCAGATCCTGCACGGCTTCTTCTACGGCATCACCATCCCGCTGCTGTGGGCGATGGTGGCCGACGTGGCCGACTATTCCGAGTGGAAGAACCACCGCCGCGCCACTGCCATCATCTTCTCGGCCATCCTGTGCGGCCTGAAGGTGGGCCTGAGCGTCGGGGGCGCCCTGGTCGCCGGCATCCTCGCCCATTACGGCTACGACGCCGACCTGCCGGCGCAGGCCCCCGACACGGTCGATGGCATCCGCCTGGCGGTGAGCCTGTACTGCTCGGCGCCGTTCCTGGTGGCCGCAGCCCTGCTGTTCTTCTACAAGATCAACAAGCCGATGGAATCGCAGATCGAGCACGACCTGGCCGCGCGCCGCGTCGCCCGGCCGGCCTGAACCATCGGCAGAGCAACCGAGGATTTCCATGGCAGACCGCGAATACACCGAGGCCGAACTGAAGGCGCTGGCCGACAAGGCCATTTCCCAGCCCCTGGTGCGCCACATCTACACCGCCGACCCGTCGGCCCACGTGTTCGAAGGGAAGCTGTACATCTATCCCTCGCACGACATCGAGGGCGGCACCGCCTTCGACGACGACGGCGGCCACTTCCAGATGCGCGACTACCACGTGCTGCGCCAGGATTCGCCGGACGGCCCTGCCACCGACTGCGGCCTGGCGCTGGACATCAGGGACGTGCCCTGGGCCGACCGGCAGATGTGGGCGCCGGACGCAGCGACCAGGGACGGCAGGTACTACTTCTATTTTCCGGCCAAGAAGGCGGACGGCCTGTTCCAGATCGGCGTTGCCGTGGGCGATCGCCCGGAAGGCCCGTTCAAGCCGGAGCCGGAGCCGATCGCCGGCACGTACTCGATCGACCCGGCGGTCTATGCCGATGCCGATGGCGCGCACTACATGTACTTCGGCGGCATCTGGGGCGGGCAGCTGCAGAAGTATCGCGACAACGCCTACGACGCCGCGCACGAGGAACCGGTGGGCGATGCGCCCGCGCTCGGTCCGCGCGTGGCCCGGCTGTCGGACGACATGAAGCAGCTGGCCGAACCGAGCCGCGAGATCGTGATCCTCGACGAGCACGGCCAGCCGCTGCGGGCCGACGACCACGACCGGCGTTACTTCGAAGGCCCGTGGATGCACAGGTACCAGGGCAAGTACTACCTGTCGTACTCGACCGGCAACACCCACTACCTGTGCTACGCGGTCGGCGACAGCCCCTACGGGCCGTTCACCTACGGCGGACGCATCCTCGAGCCGGTGCTGGGCTGGACCACGCACCATTCGATCGTCGAATTCGACGGCCGCTGGTGGCTGTACTACCACGACTCGCTGCTGTCTGGCGGGGTGACCCACCTGCGCGCGGTGAAGGTGGCCGAGCTCGAGTACGACGCCGACGGCGGTATCCGCACCCTGCGTCCCTATGGCTGAAGACGCGGAGCGTGCCGGTGCGCTGACGCTCCTGGCGCCCTGTCCGCTGCTGACGATCGGCAACGGTGCGCTGTCGGTCGACATCGCGCCGCAGGCCGGCGGGCGCATCGCCCAGATCCGCTGCGACGGCGTCGAGCAGCTGGTCGGCCATGGCGAGCACGGCAGCGATGCGGCCATCGCCTGGGGCTGCTACCCGATGGTGCCCTGGTGCGGCCGCATCCGTGGCGGCCGTTTCGCGTTCGCGGGACGCTCCTACGCCGTGCCGCCCGACCTGGGCGACCACGCGATCCATGGCGTCGGTTACGTCATGCCCTGGGCCGTGACGGCGCAAGGGGCGGAGCATGTCGAGATGACGCTGGCGCTGCCGACGGATGCGCGCTGGCCGTTCGGAGGCGTGGCGAGCCAGCGAGTCCGGTTGCAGGGCAGGGCGCTGCGCCTGTCGCTGGCGGTCCAGGCGACGGACCAGTCCATGCCCGCGTCGCTGGGCTGGCATCCCTGGTTCCGCAAGCCCGAACGGCTGGAGTTCTCGCCGGAGGCGATGTATCCGCGCGACCGGCACGGCATGACCGTGCTGCCCGCGGGGCCCGTCCAGTCCGGGCCCTGGGACGACTGCTTCGTGAACCGGCGCGAGGTGGTACTGCATCGCGGCGGCCAGCGGCTGGTGGTGTCCTCGGACTGCACCGACTGGGTGGTCTACGACGCGACGGCGCATGCCACCTGCGTCGAGCCGCAGACCGCGCCGCCCGACGCCTTCAACCTGCTGCCGGACCTTGCGCTGCAGCCAGGCGAGACGTTGTCGATGGACTGCACCCTGCGCTGGGATTGACCCGCTCGCCTGGGAAAGCGGGGGACAGGCGGGAGTCCATGGCAAATGCCCCGCTTCTGCGCGGGGCATTCGCGATCCTGCGTTGTGCGTGCGTCAAGCCGCTTCCTGCGCGGCCCGCTGGTTGCCGCCGCCCTCTGCCAGCAGGGTGAGCTTTTCGTCGGTCGACTTTTCCTCAGCCAGCGTCTCTTTCAGCAGCGCGAGCGCCTCGGTATAGCCAAGCTGCTTGGCCAGCGCGCAGAGCGTGCCGTAGGCCGCGATCTCGTAGTGCTCGACCTTCTGCGCTCCGCCGATCAGGGCCGCATCGCGCAGGGCCCCGGCCTCGATGGAATCGATGACCTCCTTGCCCTCCTCGACCAGGCCTTCCATCGCAGCGCACTTGATGCGCTTGAGCTTGATGTCCAGCACTTCGACCACCTGGTCGATGCGCTCGATCTGGCCCTGGGTTTCTTCCAGGTGCAGTTCGAAGGCGGCGACCAGCTCGGGCGCCTCCGCGGCGCGCGCCAGGCGCGGCAGCGCCTTGGTCAGCTGCTTCTCCGCACTGTAGATGTCGGAGAGTTCGTGGATGAAGAGTTCCTCGATGGATTTGACTGCCATGTGCGTGCCTCGCGGACGGGGGTGGAGCGGCGACTCTAGGTAGCGAAGGACGAAAGACCGGTGAAGGATCGACGCCACCTGCTTCACCTTCGCCAAACGCTTCTCCGGCGCGCCGGCCCCCGCGGGCGATGCTGCGATCCGCGGGCGACGGCCTGGGTCTTCGCAACGCCTGCGACGGCGCGCGGGCAACCTGGCTGCCGTTCGAAGCACCCACCGCAATGCCGGCCTGCTATCTCTACATCCTGCCGCTGCCCAACGAGGACCTGGCCAAGGTCGGCATCTCGGTCGATCCGCTGGCGCGGGTGCGGGCCTTCGCGCCGCGCTACTACGAGTGCTTCGACCTGGAGCACAGCGGCCTGGTCGGCTACGACAGCGTCGCCGAGGCACGGCGGCGGGAGACGGCGCTGCACCGTCGGCTGCGTGCCTGGAACGCGACCGCGCCGCTGACCGTCCCCTTGCGTGCCGGCGGGTACACCGAGTGGTTCCGGGGCGCGTTGGCGATCCTGCACGACGAGGCCGAGGCCGATCGTGCGGCCGGACACCTGGTCCATCTGCCCGCAGGCGACTGGTGGAGGCATCGGCTCCGGCAGGAGCAGGCCCAGCTGTACGAATGGATCGAGCAGTACCTGCACGACGTGCCCGCGCAGGAACTGCCGGGAACTGCGCTGTGGCAGGGGATCGTCGACGTGCTGGACGCCTGGCCGGCGACGGGACTGGGCGTGGACGAGGTGCTGCCCGATGCTTTCCAGGGCGTATACCGCGCCTATCGGCGGGCATGGTCGGCGGTGCTCTGACGCATTGCCGGAGCAGCTGAACACTCCACGCCGGGATAACGCCGGCTAGGCGCGGGTTTTACCTGGGGATGGATAGCGTGGCGCAATCGCGGCCCGAGGCCCGCCCAGACAGGACCAGCGCATGCCGAGCCGGAACCGTCGCCCCCATGCCTTGCGAATGCTCGCCGTTGCGCTGCTCGCCGGCGCGACGGGGGCTGCGGTGTCCCAGGACGCCAGTCAGGGCGGCGGCGATCGCGCCGTGAGCGGCCGTGATTCAGCCCGGTCGATGGACGACACCTGGATCGCCACCAGGGTCAAGACCGAACTGCTGGCGAGCAGGGGCGTGTCGGGGCTGGCGCTGAATGTCGAGACCACCAACGGCGTGGTTTCGCTGACCGGCGAACTGGGCAGCCAGTCCGAGCTGGACAAGGCCGTGCAGGTCGCGCGCGGCGTCGACGGCGTGGTGCGCGTGGACACCAGCGGCATCCGGATCAGCGCCGACGCCGACCGCTAAGCCCAATTCCCGTCATCGCCGGAGTGCCAGCCGAACCTGGACCCTGCGGTATCGGACTGTTCGACGGCCGGCGCTGGACAGGGCGTTTGCCGCCAACCTCCCAGGCCCTGTCCGTCAAAAGGAGACCGCCCATGAAATTCCATCCCACGCTGCTGGCTGCCGCACTGACCCTCGCGCTCGCTGCCTGCGCCAATGACAGCGATGCCGACAACCCGCCGGCCGATCCGGTCGCGGCCGACACCGCCCCGACCGAACCGGCGGCCGCTCCGGATGCAGCCACGGCGCCTGGCGCGTCCGCCGGGTCCCTGGCCGATCACGACCGCCGTGCGCTGCTCGCCGTGCAGGAGGTCGATCGCCATGAGATCGCGGCGGCCGAGGATGCGCTGGCCAAGAACGAGCAGGGCGACGTGCGGGCCTACGCCGAGACGCTGCGCGACGACCATGGACGCAACCTCGAAGCCACGCGCGGTCTGCTGGGCGGCGTCGCCGGCGAATCCGGCGACGGCCAGCACTACGCCGGGAACGGCCCCAACCGGGACATCGCCGCCGGCACGGCCGACGTGCAGCCTGCAGGCGCCGGCCAGGCAGCACACACGCCCGAAGGCGACACCGCGTCGGACTCTCCGGAGCTGGCCGCGATGCGCGACAAGCACGAGGCCGAACGACGCCGGCTGTCGGCGCTGGAAGGCGACGAGTTCAGCCGCGAATGGATCGCCGCGATGGTGAAGGGCCATGAGGAAGCGCTGGCCAAGCTGGACAACGAGCTGATCCCCGGCGCTGGCGACGCTGCGGTCGCCCAGCACCTGCAGTCCACCCGCGCGGCGATCTCGCGGCATCTGGATACCGCGCGCTCGCTGCAGGGAGCGCGTTGACGGCAGTCCGCGGCGCGGGTCCCGATC
>JAEXTE010000453.1 GCA_023453655.1 Pseudomonadota bacterium | reverse complement strand
GTCGCGTTCCGCGCCGGGGCGGCCCTGGGCGGTCGCAACGGTGCCGCGCCCGGCCGGGTTGCCCGCAGCGGCGACGTTCGACTGCGCCAACGGATCCGTGTCGCCAGCGCCCGCGCCCGCAGGCGGGTTCGCTGCCTGCGGCGGCACGGCGGACGGGGTCGTGGTCATGCCCGGGAGCGCCGCGCCGATCATGCGCCCTGGCCGTCCTTGGCGGCCAGCGCGGCCATGCGCGCGCGGCGGCCGCCGAGGTCGTCCATCTCGCGCTGCACGCGCTGTTCGGCGGCCTTGCTCTCCTGCGCGCGGTAGCTGTCGGCGAGCTGCTCGAGCACCTTGGTCTCGCGGCTGGCCAGCATCAGCCGCGCCCGTTCGACATCGCTGAGCTGCCGGCTCTGGTCGACGATGCCGGCCTGCTGCACCACCGCGGCGTTGAGCCGCTCGCGGAACGCCAGGCGGTTGACCAGCAGCGCCGGCGAGATCGAGGCCTCGGCCGGCGCCGCCGCGTATTCCTCGGCGTACCGGCGCAGCGCCTCCAGGCGCTGTTCCTGTTCGCCGAGCACGCGGTCGCGGTCGGCGACCTCGCGCGCCACCGCATCCTGGCGCTGCTGCATGATCTTGAGCAGCGGATCGAGCCGTTGCGAGCGCATCTGGATCAGGACTCCTGGGAAGCAGGTTGGGCGGCGCCGCGGGCGGGGCCGTCGTCGAGCAGGGCGGCGAGCGCGGCGCGGCTGGATTCGACATCCGCGGCCTCGGCCACGTCCTGGCCGAGGAAGGCCTGGATCGCCGGCCAGCGCGCCACGGCCTCGTCGACCACCGGATCGCTGCCGCGCTGGTAGGCGCCGATCGCGATCAGGTCGCGCTGCGCCGAATGCGCGGCCATCAGCCGCTTGAGCTTGCGGATCCGCTCGCGCCAGGGCGCGTCGGTGATCTCCTGCATGACGCGACTGACCGAGACCTCGACGTCGATCGCCGGGTACTGGCCGGCATCGGCGATGCGGCGGGTGAGCACGATGTGGCCGTCGAGGATGGCGCGCGCGGCGTCGGCGATCGGCTCCTGCTGGTCGTCGCCTTCGGTGAGCACGGTGTAGAACGCGGTGATCGAGCCGCGGCCGTCGGCGCCGTTGCCGGCGCGTTCGACCAGCTGCGGCAGCTTGGCGAACACGCTGGGCGGATAGCCGCGCGTGGTCGGCGGCTCGCCCACCGACAGGCCGATCTCGCGCTGCGCATGGGCGAAGCGGGTCAGCGAGTCCATCAGCAGCAGCACGTGCAGGCCCTGGTCGCGGTAGTACTCGGCGATGGCGGTGGCGCGCAGCGCGCCGTGCAGGCGCGCCAGCGGCGGCCGGTCGGCCGGCGTGGCGACGACGACGGCGCGGCGCAGGCCTTCCTCGCCCAGGGTGCTCTCGACGAAATCGCGCACTTCGCGGCCGCGTTCGCCGATCAGCCCCACCACGATCACGTCGGCCGCGGTGAAGCGGGTCATCATCCCCAGCAGGGTCGACTTGCCCACGCCCGAGCCGGCAAACAGGCCCACGCGCTGGCCGCGGCCGATCGGCAGCAGGGCGTTGATCGCGCGCACGCCGACGTCGAGCGAGCGGGTGATGGGTTCGCGCATCAGCGGATTGATCGCCGCGCCGGCCAGGCCGACCCACTGCTCGGCGCGGATCGGGCCGCGCCCGTCCAGCGGCACGCCGTCGCTGTCGATCACGCGGCCCAGCAGGCCCTCGCCGACCGCGACCTCGCCGCGCCGGCGCGAGGGCACCACGCGCGCGTTGGGCAGCAGGCCCTCGAGGTCGGCGGTGGGCATCAGGAAGGTGCGGTCGCCGGCGAAGCCGACGACTTCGGCATCGACCCAGCGCCCGCCGGCGGTTTCCACCTTGCAGCGCGAGCCCAGCGGCGCACTGCAGCCGGACGCCTCCAGGGTCAGGCCCACCGCGCGGCGCAGCACGCCCTCGCGCGCCAGGCCCAGCGAGGGCGGATTGGGATTGGCGGCCTGCAGGCGCGCGGCCAGGCGCAGGTTGCGCGCTTCCTGCCAGTGGGCGGCGGCGACGCTGCTCATGCGCCGCCCTCGCTCGAGGCCAGGGTGGCTTCCAGCACGGCCTGCAGGCGCGCGCCGATGGTGCCGTCGATGCGCACGCTCTCGCTGTGCAGGCGCAGCTCGCCGCGGCCCAGCGTGCCGTCGATGCCCAGGCGCACGCCGTCCAGGCCGGCCAGGTGCGGGGCCAGTACCCCGAAATCGTCGCCGTGCAGGCGCAGCTCCAGCTCGCGGGTATCGCTGCCGACGGCCTCCAGCGCCTCGCGCACCAGGTCGGCGAGCAGGGTGGGATCGATCCGGTAGGCGCGGCCGAGCAGGCTGCCGGCGATGCGCACGGCCAGGTCGGCCAGGGCATCGGCGACCTCGCCGTCCAGGCGCGCCAGCGGCCGGGTGAAGCCGTCGAGCACGCCCTCGATCTGCGCCACCATGCGCCGCACTTCGGCCTGGCCCGCGGCCAGGCCCTCGGCGTGGCCGCGGGCGTAGCCTTCCTCGCGCGCGGCGCGCTCGAGCGCCTGCAGTTCCTCGACGCTGGGCAGGGCCGGCAGCGGTTCGTGCTCCGCCTCGGGTTCGGGTTCGGGTTCGGGCGCGGCCAGCACCAGGCCGGGCGCATGCCAGCGCACCACGCCCGTCGCCAGGCGCGGATCGTCGGCCGACATCGCGGCCATGGCGCTCAAATCAGCACCTCGGCCTTGGCCGCGATCTGGATGTCGCCGTTATCGGCCATGCGCCGGACCACGCCGAGGATGTCCTTCTGCGCCGCCTCGACCTCGGCCAGGCGCACCGGTCCGCGCGCCTCCATGTCCTCGAGCAGGATCTCGGCCGCGCGCTGCGACATGTTGCCGGTGATCTTCTCGCGCACGCGGGCGTCGGCGCCGCGCAGGGCCAGGGCCAGCTGCTCGCTGGAGATCTCGCGCAGCACCGCCTGCACCGCGCGGTCGTCGAGGTCGGCGAGGTTGTCGAACACGAACATCAGGTCGCGGATGCGGGTGCCGAGCTCGCTGTCGACCTCGCCGATCGCGCCCAGCAGCGCCTCGTCCTGCCCGGAGTCCATGAAGTTGAGGATGTTGGCCGCCACCTTGACCCCGCCCACCGACGAGGACTTGATGCTCTGGCTGCCGGCGAACTGGCGCGCCATCACGTCGTTGAGCTCGTTGAGCGCATGCGGCGGGATGCCGTCGAGCGTGGCCAGGCGCAGCAGCACGTCCACGCGCGCGCGCTCGGGCAGGCACTTGAGCACCTCGGCGGCCTGGTCGCCGTCCAGGTGCGCCATCACGATGGCGATGATCTGCGGATGCTCGTTGCGCACCAGCTCGGCGATCGCGCGCGGGTCCATCCACTTCAGCGTGTCCAGGCCGGTGGTGTTGCGGCCGGCCAGGATCCGGTCGATCAGGCTGCTGGCGCGCTCCTCGCCCAGCGCCTGGGTCAGCACCGCGCGCACGTAGTCGTCGGCGCCGCTGCCGATGCCGCCGGGACGGGCCAGCACCTCGATGAATTCGTCGAACACGCGCGCCACCGCGTCGCGGCCGACCTCGCCGAGCGTGGTCATCGCCACGCCGAGCTTCTGCACCTCGCGCGCGCCCATGTGCTTGAGCACCTCGGCGGCCTGCTGCTCGCCCAGCGAAAGCAGGACGATCGCCGCGCGCTGCACGCCGGTCAGGTTGGCGACGGGATCAGCCATCGGAGGCCACCATGTCGCGGACCACCTGGGCGACGCGCTTGGGGTCGGTGCTGACCGCGGTGCGCGCGATCTCGAGCTTGTCGTCGAGCTCCATCGACGCGGCCGGGGCCGGGGCCGACAGCGGCATCGCCTGCGGCTGGCCGGACAGGCTCACCGGCACGTCCTCGTCCTCTTCGGCGGGCGGCAGCAGGGTGGCGTTGGCGGCGGCCGGCGCCGCCTTGGGCGCCAGCAGCTGGCGGGTGGCCGGACGCAGGACGGTGAAGATCAGCAGCAGCACGGCCAGTCCGCCGAACACCAGGCGCGCGAACTCGCGGGCGCGCGGATGCTCCCACAGCGGCGGGCCCTCGATCGGCGTCTCCTCCAGGCCGCGCGCGAACGGCGCGTTGACCACCGAGACCACGTCGCCGCGGGCGGCGTCGAAGCCGATCGCCTGTTGCACCAGGGTCTCGATGCGGGCCAGTTCCTCGGCGCTGAGCGCGCGACCCTGCGGCGCGGCGTTGCTGCCGGCGGCCGCGGCCGTGGCCAGGTGGTCGACCAGCACCGCGGCGGTGACGCGGCGGATGCGGCCGGGCGCCTGGCGGGTATGGGTCAGGGTGCGGTCGATCTCGTAGTTGCGCACCGCGCTGCGGCTGCCCGGGCCCGGCGGCGCCGGTTCGGCGGCCGCGGCGGTGGCGTCGGGACTGTTGCTGGCGCTGCCGGGCACGCCCTGGGCGATGGCGCCGCCGCTGGTGGACGACTCGGAGACCTGTTCGCTGCGCACGATCGCCGGCTGCGGGCCGTAGCGCTCGCTGGCCTCCTCGGTCTGGGCGAAGTCCATGTCCACGCTGACCTTGGCGCTGATCCGGCCCGGGCCGGTCATCGGCTCGAGCAGTTCCTCGATGCGCTGCACGTACACCGCTTCCTGGCGGCGCTGCTGCTCGAACTGCTTGGCGCCGATCGCATCCTCGCTGTGCGGATCGGCGTTGGACAGCATGCGGCCGGTCTGGTCGACCACGGTGACGTTCTCGGCCGGCAGGCCGGGGATGCTGGAGGCGACCAGGTGAACGATCGCGTTGACCTGGCCCTGCTCGAGGGTGCTGCCGGCGCGCAGCTGCAGCACCACCGAGGCGCTGGCCGGCTCGCGCTGGCGGGTGAAGGCGCTGGGCTTGGGCAGGGCCAGGTGCACGCGCGCCTCGCGCACCGGGCGCAGGTTGGCGATGGTGCGGGCCAGTTCGATCTCCTGGGCGTGCTGGTAGCGCGCGCTCTCGATGAACTGGCTGGTGCCGAAGCCCTGGTCGCCCTGGATGCTCTCGAAGCCGTTGCCCTGCGGCGCCGGCAGGCCGGCCGCGGCCAGCGCCATGCGCGCTTCGCCGACCCGGTCCAGCGGCACCGCCAGCGCGCCGGTGGCCGGATCGAGCTTGAACGGGATGCGCGCGGCGCCCAGCAGCTCGGAGGCCTCGGCGGTGGACTTCGCATCCAGCCCGCCCTGCACCGGCACGAAGTCCGGCTTCTGGCTCCAGAAGAACAGCCACAGCCCCACCGCGATGGCCGCGGCCAGCATCGCCAGCAGGCCCAGCTGGCGGACCGCCGGGATGCGGCCGATGTCGCGCAGGTTGGCGGTGGCGTCGGGAAGTGCGATCACGCTCATGTCGGTGCCGGAGAGTGGAGCGGTGGACGGAAGGAACGGGTCGGGTCAGGTCAGGGAGTTGCGGTGCCGGTCAGATCGGCATGTTCATCACGTCCTGGTAGGCCTGGACCAGCCGGTTGCGCACTTCCACCGTGGCCCGGAAGGCGACCTGCGACTGCTGCATGGCCACCATCACCCGGGCCAGGTCGGCGCGCGGGTCGCCCAGCTCGAAGGCCTGCTGCAGGTCGGCCGCGCGGGCCTGGGTGGCGCTGACCTTGTCCAGGGTGTTGGACAGGGTCTCGGCGAAGCCCGGGACCTGCTGCGCCTTGCCCGCGCCGCCGACGTCGATCGCGTCGGAGGGTGCGACATCGCCCCGCAGGCCGCCGGCGCGCATCTCGTGCGCGCGGATCTGCGAAAGGATGGAGGAGATGGCGTCGGTCATCGCGTCGGCTGCCGGTCGGTCTGCGCAGGCTCAGGCAAGTCCCGTGCCACGCGCGCGTCAGAAACCCGCCGCCTGGCGGTCGCCGCCGCCCTCGCGGTCGATGCCGTACTTGCGCAGCTTCTCCACCAGGGTGGTGCGGCGCAGGCCCAGCAGCGGCGCGGCATGGGCGACCACGCCGCCGGACTGCTCCAGCGCCGCGCGCAGCAGCTCCAGCTCGATCCCGGCCATGTGCCCGCGCAGGTCGATGCCCTGCGGCGGCAGGGTGGTGGTCGGCGACAGCTTGGCCGGGTCCTGCGCCGCCGCGGCGGGCGGGGCCTGGACCTGGGCCGGCTCCTGCGGCGGATCGAACACCTCGCCGGCGGCGGCCGCGGCGGCGCGGTAGCGCGCCGGCAGGTCGGCCGCGCGCACGTTGCCGCCCGGATGCAGCACCGCCAGGCGCTCGAGCAGGTTGCTCAGCTCGCGCACGTTGCCCGGCCAGGCGTAGTGGCGCAGCGCGGCGATCGCGTCGGAGGCCAGCGCCACCTGGCCGCGGCCGGCCTCGGCCAGCTGGCGGGTGATGGCGGCGACCAGGTCGGGCAGGTCCTCGCCGCGTTCGCGCAGCGCCGGCATCTCGATCGGGAACACGTTGAGGCGGTAGAACAGGTCCTCGCGGAAATCGCCGCTGGCGATGCGGTCCTCGAGGTTGCGGTGGGTGGCGGCGATCACCCGCACGTCGCACTTGATGGTGGTGGTGCCGCCGACGCGCTCGAAGCAGCGCTCCTGCAGCACGCGCAGCAGCTTGACCTGCATCGGCAGGCTCATGTCGCCGATCTCGTCGAGCAGCAGGGTGCCGCCTTCGGCCATCTCGAAGCGGCCCTTGCGCTGGGTCAGCGCGCCGGTGAACGCGCCCTTCTCGTGGCCGAACAGTTCGCTTTCCAGCAGGTCGGGCGGGATCGCGCCGCAGTTGATCGCCACGAACGGCTTGTCGTGCCGCGACGAACGCGCGTGCAGGGCGCGCGCGGCGACCTCCTTGCCGGTGCCCGACTCGCCCAGGATCAGCACGGTGGTATCGTGCGGGGCGACCTGGTCGATCATGCGGTTGAGCTGGAGCGCGGCGGCGCTGCGGCCGGTCGGGCCGACGCTCGGCACGTCGCGGCGCGCGTCCTCCTCCAGGCGCTTGAGGCTGGCGCGGCGCAGCGCCTCCTGCAGCTGGGCGCGGCGGATCGGGAAGGCCAGCGGCCACACCGACTGCGGATGCAGGCTGCCGCGCCAGGCCGCGTCGGCGGCGTGGCCGGGCAGCTCGAGCACCGGCGGGTGCAGCGACTGCTTCGCCAGCCAGGTGGCGAAGGCCTGCCAGGACGCACCGTCGCCGACGTCGCCGACCACGATCGCGACCCAGTCGCTGGCGCGCGCGCGCGCCAGGTCGATGTCCGCCGCGTCGTCGACGATGCGCGGGTTGAAATCCATGAACTCGAGCAGGGTGGCCACGCGCTCGGCACGGGCGTCGTCGCGGTCGACGACGAGGATGCGCGACTCGCTCATGCCGAAGCCTCCGTGCCGTCCACGCCCGCGAAGGCCTCCAGCAGCGGCAGCACCTCGTGGATGTAGGCCAGCTTGCTGACAAAGGCGTCGGCGCCGGCGCGCAGCGCGTGCTCGCGATGCTCGCCGTCGTCGAAGTGGCTGGCGATGACGATGTAGGGCGGGTTGTCCTGGGCCTTGATCAGGCGCGTGGCCTGCAGCCCGCCCATCTCGGGCATGGCCAGGTCCATCAGCACCACGTCCGGGCGCAGCACCTCGCACTGGGCGATGGCCTCGACGCCGTTGCCGGCGGTGCCGGCCACGGTCAGCCAGGGCAGGCGGCGGAAGTGGCGCATGGCCGCGGAAATGAAGCCGGCATGGTCGTCGACCAGCAGCACCGAGATCTGTCGCATCACACACACTCCTGTCGGGCCTGGCGCGTGGCCAGGCGCTGGCGCGCCCGCGCCGGCCCGATCGCCAGCTGGTCGCGGTACTTGGCCACGGTGCGGCGCGCGATGCGCACGCCCTGGCGGGCCAGCAGGCCGGCGATCACGTCGTCGGCCAGCGGCGCGTGGGCCGGCTCGGCGTCGATCAGGCGCTTGACCATCGCCTTGACCGCGGTGCCGGCGATCTCGGCGCCTTCCAGGCGCACGGCGAACATGCGCTTGAGCTCGAAGGTGCCGCGCGGGGGCTGGATGTACTTGCCGCTGACGATGCGCGAGATGGTGGACTCGTGCACGCCGATGGCGTCTGCCACCTCGCGCAGGGTCAGCGGCACGATCGCCTCCGGGCCCTGCGCCAGGAACGCGCTCTGGCGCTCGACCAGCACCTGCGCGGTGCGCAGCAGGGTGTCGTTGCGCATCGCCACGCCGCGCACCAGCCAGCGGGCTTCCTCCAGCAGGCCGCGCAGGGCGGTGTGCTGGCTGCCGGCCAGGGCGCGTTCGCAGTGCGCGGCGATGCGCAGCTGCGGCGCGCCGCGGCGGTTGAGGGCCACGCGCCAGGCGCCGCCGGCGTGCCGGACCACCACGTCCGGGACGATGTGCTCATGCACGTCGGCCGCGGGCGCCTGCACCGGGTGCGGACGCAGGGCCAGGATCATCGCCATGGCCGCACGTACGTCGTCGATCGGGGCGCCGGTGGCGGCGGCCAGGCGACCGGC
>JAEXTE010000436.1 GCA_023453655.1 Pseudomonadota bacterium | reverse complement strand
GTTCAGGGCCTTGGTCTCGATGCTCATTTCAGTCCCGTGTCAGCGGAGCGTCACGCCTGCGGCGCGATCGCTTCCTGGAAGTCCAGCTGCTTGTCGGTGTGCTCGGCGCGCTCGGCGATCCAGTCGATCACCTGCTCCTCCATCACCCGGTTCTGCAGTCCGGACATCAACTGGGGATCGTTGCGGTACAAGTCAATGACCTGCTGCGGCTCCTCGTAGGTCGAGGCGATCAGGCGCAGGTGCTCGTTCAGGCGCTTGGGATCCAAGCGCAGCTGGTTGCGGCGGGCGACCTCGCCCACCAGCAGGCCGACCAGGACGCGCTTGCGCGCGGCGTCCATGAAGCCCTGGTGCGCGTCCTCGGGCACCTGGCCCGGGTCGCGGCCGCTGCGGCGGACCTGCTCGACCTGCTGCGCCAGCAGCGCGCGCGCCTCGTTCTCGACCAGGCGCGGCGGCAGCTCGACATGCGCGTAGGCCGCGACCAGCTGCTCGCCGACCTCGCGGCGCAGGCGGTTCATCAGCGCGCCCTTGAGCTCGCGCTCGAGGTTGGTGCGGATGTCGCCGCGGAACTGCTCGAGCTGGCCGCTCTTCACGCCGAAGCTCTTGATGAACGCGGCATCGACCTCGGGCAGCTGCTGCTCGGAGACCTGCACGGCCTTCAGGTGCACGGTCGCGGTCTTGCCGGCGAGCGCGGGCACGCGCCAGTCGGCCGGGAACTCGACTTCGACCGTCTTTTCCTCGCCCGCGGCCAGGCCGGCGAGCGCATCCTCGATGCCCTTGAACATGCCGCCCGAGCCGACCACCGTCACGCCGCGCTCCACGCCCTCGGCGGGGATGCGCTCGTCGCCAGCCTGCGACCAGGTCTCGACCTCGACCGCGTCGCCGGCCTGGGCCGGACGCGTCACCACGCTCCAGCTGCGGCGCTGCTGGCGCAGGTTCTCGATCATGCGGTCGATGTCCTCCTCGGTGACCTCGGAGGTGTGGCGCACGACCGCGAGCTTGGAGACGTCGATCTCGCCGAAGTCGGGCACCACCTCGAAGGTCGCCACGTAGGCCAGCTCACCCTCGGCGGCTTCCTGGCTGGGCTCGATCTTCGGCTGGCCGGCCAGGCGCAGCTCGTTGCTGCGCACGGCCTCGTCGAAGCCCTCGCGCAGCAGGCCGTCGAGCACCTCGGCGCGCACCTGCTCGCCGTAGCGCTGCTCGATCACCTTCGCCGGGACCTTGCCGGGGCGGAAGCCCTTGATGCGGGCGGTGCGCGCGATCTCGCGCAGGCGGCCGCCCACCTGGCTCTGCAGCCGCTCGGACGGCAGACGGAAGGTCAGGCGGCGCTCGAGGCTGCCCAGGGTTTCGACCGACACTTGCATTGACTCACTCCTGCCGCACGGCGTCCGCCGGCGCTGCTGATCGTATGGGGAGCCGGGATCCCAGGCCTGCCGGCGGCAGGCCGGCGACGGCCGGCGGAACGGGATATTTTGGCGGAATCGGGGGTTGGCCGCCAGCGTTTGCGCTTAATTGATCCGCGCACGACCGGCCGTCACCCTCCCGCCCCCTTCGCCGGCGAAGGAATCGCGGGCCACTGCGACCGGCCGGGCCTGATCGACGGACACCGCATTCGTGAGGTATTTCCCTCCGGCCGGGCGGACCTGCGGACGCAGACAGCCGTGGCGCCGAAGGCCTCCCCGCCACGGCCCGATTGCGCGCGCAGCACGAGCGTAACGATCGGGGCAGGCGTAAAGCCGACGAGCCTGCGAGGCTTGCCCTCGCGAGCGCTCGCGACACGCCAATGCTGCCGCCCGCCGCCGGCAGGCTGGTGCGAAAGGGGGGACTCGAACCCCCACGCCTTGCGGCACTGGAACCTAAATCCAGGGCGTCTACCAATTCCGCCACTTTCGCAATGCGCGCATCTTATGCCGGGCCACGCGCGAGCGCCGCCCGGAAACGGAAACGCCCGGCCGAAGCCGGGCGTTCCGTGAACTGGTGGGCCGTCAAGGATTCGAACCTTGGACCTACTGATTAAGAGTCAGCTGCTCTACCAACTGAGCTAACGGCCCCGAAAAGCGGGCGCGCAGTGTAACCAGATGCACGCCGTGCGGCAATGCCTTCGCCGCGGATGACACAAAAAAAGTGGGGTGGCTGAGGGGACTCGAACCCCCGACATCTGGAATCACAATCCAGGACTCTAACCAACTGAGCTACAGCCACCACAGCAAACACGCACAGGATACCCGAGCCAGGCACGGATTCCCCGTTCCGGTCGACCCCCGCCGCCGCATCGCGATGCGTGGCGCGCCCGGCAGGACTCGAACCTGCAACCACCGGCTTAGAAGGCCGGTGCTCTATCCGGTTGAGCTACGGGCGCCTGGGCGCATGATAGCTGTCCCGGACGGGACGGATGGTCGGGGTAGAGGGATTCGAACCCCCGACATCCTGCTCCCAAAGCAGGCGCGCTACCAGACTGCGCTATACCCCGGCCGGTGACGGGCGGTCGAACCGATTTTCCCCGGGCATGCCCGGAGAAGCCGGCCATTGTCCGGAGGGGGGCCGCCGGTGTCAACGCGGTCGCGCCGCGCGACGCGGTCGCCACGCCGCTTGCGTGTATCCTGAACGCCGGTTTCGAGCGGACAGGGCACCTCCATGCGCAGCGGCAATCCGGTACTCAAAGATTCCACCTTCCTCGACCTCGGCAGCGGCACCGTCGTCTCGCGCGACGCGGAGACGATGAGCCTCAACGGCACGGTCAACAAGACCGGCTTCCTGCTGCTGCTGACCGTGCTTACCGCGGCTTTCGCCTGGAACCAGGCGCTGGGCCCGGATGGCACGCCGGCCCCGGGCTTCTCGGTCTACGTCTGGGGCGGCGCCATCGGCGGCCTGGTGCTGGCCATCGTCACCGCGTTCAAGAAGGAGTGGTCGCCGGTCACCGCGCCGCTGTACGCGCTGGTGGAGGGCTTCTTCCTCGGCGCGATCTCGGCGCTGTACAACCAGTTCTACGACGGCATCGTGATGCAGGCGGTGATGCTGACTTTCGGCACCCTGTTCGCCCTGCTGCTCGCCTACCGCAGCGGCCTGATCCGCGCCACCGAGAACTTCAAGCTCGGCGTGGTCGCGGCCACCGGCGGCATCGCCCTGGTCTACCTGGCGACGATCGTGCTGCGCATGTTCGGCAAGGACATCCCGATGATCCACGAGAACGGCATCGTCGGCATCGGCTTCAGCCTGTTCGTGATCGTCATCGCGGCGCTCAACCTGGTGCTGGACTTCGACTTCATCGAGAGCGGCGTCGAGCACGGCGCGCCGAAGTACATGGAGTGGTACGGCGCCTTCGGCCTGCTGGTCACCCTGGTGTGGCTGTACGTCGAGTTCCTGCGGCTGCTGGCCAAGCTGCAGTCGCGCGACTGACCGGGCTCAGCCCGGCGTGAGGAAAAGGCGCCTGCGGGCGCCTTTTTCTTGCGCCGCCGCCAGGCTCAGGCCGGCGGTCCGCTCCCCTCCTCGCCCGGTGCCGGGCGCGACGGCCAGGCCATGAAGCCGACCGCGACCAGGGCCAACAGCCAGCAGTACCAGACCTTGCCGGCCAGGGCGACGGGCGACACCGTTGCCAGCGACGCGGCCAGCAGCAGTTGCGCGCCATAGGGCAACAGCCCCTGCGGCACGCAGGCGAAGATGTCGAGCACGCTGGCCGCGCGGCGCGGGCTGATGCCGTGTTCCCGGGCGATGTCGCGGGCCACGCTGCCGCCGACCAGGATCGCGACGGTGTTGTTGGCGGTCGCCATGTCGGCGGCGGTGGCCAGCGCTGCGATGCTGAACTCGCCGGGCCGGCGCCCGCGCCGGCCGCGTGCGAATCCCGAGATCACTCCTGCCAGCCAGGCCAGGCCGCCACTGGCCTTCATCAGCCCGGCCATGCCGCCGATCAGCAGCGACAGCAGCAGGATCTCGACCATGCCCTCGAACCCGGTCCAGATGTCGGCCGCATACTGGGCGAGGTCGTAGTCCTCGACCAGCAGCAGGCCGAACCCGCCCGCCAGCGCCAGGCCCAGGCCCAGCACCAGCAGCACGTCCAGCCCGGCCAGCGCCAGGACCAGCACCAGCAGGTAGGGCAGCGCCAGCCAGGCCGACGCGGCGACCTCGGGCTCCACCGGCGCGGGATCGCCGGCGAAACCGAGCAGCACCATGGTCAGCAGCGCCGCGGGCAGCGCGATCCTGAAGTTCTCGCGGAACTTGTCGCGCATCTGCGCGCCCTGGGTGCGGGTGGCGGCGATAGTCGTGTCCGAGATCACCGACAGGTTGTCGCCGAACATCGCACCGCCGACCACGGCACCGGCCACCAGCGCGCGGTCCAGCCCGGCCGCGTCCGCCACGCCGATGGCGATGGGCACGACCGCCGCGATCGTCCCCATCGAGGTGCCGATCGCCAGCGAGACCGCGCAGGCCACCACGAACAGTCCCGGCAGCAGCAGCGCCGGGTGCAGGGCGCCGATGCCCAGCGACACCACCGCATCCACCGCCCCGATCGCCTTGGAGACGAAAGCGAAGGCACCGGCCAGCAGGAAGATCAGGCACATCAGCACGATGTTCGGATCGCCCATGCCCTGCAGCAGGGTCTCGGCCGGGCGGAGGCCGCGCCGCCACGCGATCAGGGCCGCGAGCGCCAGCGCCGGCAGGATCGCCACCGGCGCGCGCAACTGGTAGAAGCCCATCGGCTCGCCCTGCAGCGAGTAGTAGAGCCCTGCTCCGAAGAACACCGCGACAAACAGCAGCAGCGGGGTGAGCGCGAGCGCGCTGGGGCGTGGGGTCATCGCGGGGGCCGTCGGAAAACGCCGATTGTGCGGCCTGCCGCCAGGCCCCGCCACGCACGGCGCCGGGACGCCATGGCGCCGCGGCTGGAACGCCCGAAACGCGACGGGACGCCGAAGCGTCCCGTCCATGCGTACCGCCGATCCGCCCGGGTCAGATCCGGGTGGCGATCGCCTTGGCGAACGACATCGTGTTGCCGCTGCCGCCGAGGTCCGGCGTCAGGCTGTCGCGCGCTTCCAGCGTGGCGACCACGGCGTTGCGCAGGCGGGTGGCGTCGTCCGGCTTGGCCAGGTGGTCGAGCATCTGCGCCGCGCCCAGCAGCAGGGCGCAGGGATTGGCCTTGCCCTGGCCGGCGATGTCCGGCGCCGTGCCGTGCACGGCCTCGAAGATCGCAGCGTCCTTGCCGATGTTGGCGCCCGGGGCCAGGCCGAGGCCGCCGACCAGGCCGGCGCACAGGTCGGAGATGATGTCGCCGAACAGGTTGGTGGTCACGATGATGTCGAACTGTTCGGGCCGCATCACCAGCTGCATGCAGGTGTTGTCGACGATCATCTCGTTGCACTCGATCTGCGGGTACTGCGCCGCGATCTCGCGCGCCACCTTCAGGAACAGGCCCGAGGTGCTCTTGAGGATGTTGGCCTTGTGCACCACGGTGACCTTCTTGCGGCCGGTCTTGACGGCAAGGTCGAAGGCGTAGCGGACGATGCGCTCGGAGCCCTTGCGGGTGATCTTCTGCATCAGGGTCGCGGTTTCGCCGTCCTCGGTGATGGACTGGCCTTCGCCGATGTAGGCGCCTTCGGTGTTCTCGCGGACGGTGATCAGGTCCACGCCCGAGGCGAAGCGCGACTTGGTGTTCGGAAACGACTTGGCCGGACGCACGTTGGCGTACAGGTCGAAGCGCTTGCGCAGCTCGACGTTGATCGAGGAGAAGCCCTCGCCCACCGGCGTGGTGAGCGGGCTCTTGAGCGCGATGCGGTTGCGGCGGATCGAATCCATCGTCGCCTGCGGCAGCAGTTCGCCGTGCTTCTCGAGCGCGACCAGGCCCGCATCGGCCTCTTCATAGGCCAGGCCGACGTTCATTGCGTCGAGCACGTGCAGGGTGGCGTCCATGATCTCCGGGCCGATGCCGTCGCCGCGGATGACCGTGATTGTCTGGGTCATGTGGGGGAGTTCCATGCAAAAGACGCCGCGCAGGCCGCGCGGCGG
>JAEXTE010000426.1 GCA_023453655.1 Pseudomonadota bacterium | reverse complement strand
GGCCAGGACCGGCCGGCGGCGCCTGCGGCCGGCCGGCGACCCGTCCGGCACGGCACGGGCAGGGCTGAATTGTGACCCGCGTACATGGCTATACTCCCGACCGGGGATAGGCTGTCGCCAACCGTCGTGGCGGCCGCATCACGACACACTGCAGCCAGGGGAGCTTGCATGGATATCGCCGAACTTCTGGCGTTCTCGGTCAAGAACAAGGCCTCCGACCTTCATCTGTCCGCGGGCCTGCCGCCGATGATCCGGGTCGATGGCGACGTGCGCCGGATCAACATCCCGGCGCTGGAACACAAGCAGGTGCACGCGCTGGTCTACGACATCATGTCGGACAAGCAGCGGCGCGACTACGAAGAGTTCCTGGAAACCGACTTCTCGTTCGAGATCCCGGGCCTGGCGCGCTTCCGCGTCAACGCCTTCAACCAGAACCGCGGCGCCGGTGCGGTGTTCCGCACCATTCCCTCCGAGGTGCTGACGCTGGAGGACCTGGGCTGCCCGCCGATCTTCCGCGAGCTGATCGAGCAGCCGCAGGGCCTGATCCTGGTCACCGGCCCGACCGGCTCGGGCAAGTCGACCACGCTGGCGGCGATGATCGACCACATCAACAAGAACGAGTACGGGCACATCCTCACCATCGAGGACCCGATCGAGTTCGTGCACACCTCGCAGAAGTGCCTGATCAACCAGCGCGAGGTGCACCGCGACACGCATGGCTTCAACGAGGCCCTGCGCTCGGCGCTGCGCGAGGACCCGGACATCGTGCTGGTCGGCGAGCTGCGCGACCTGGAAACCATCCGCCTGGCGCTGACCGCCGCCGAAACCGGCCACCTGGTGTTCGGCACCCTGCACACCAGCTCGGCGGCCAAGACCATCGACCGCATCATCGACGTGTTCCCCGCCGGCGAGAAGCCGATGGTGCGCTCGATGCTGTCCGAATCGCTGCGCGCGGTGATCTCGCAGGCGCTGCTGAAGAAGGTGGGCGGCGGGCGGACCGCGGCCTGGGAAATCATGGTCGGCATCCCCGCCATCCGCAACCTGATCCGCGAGGACAAGGTGGCGCAGATGTATTCGGCGATCCAGACCGGCCAGCAGCACGGCATGATGACGCTCGACCAGCACCTGCAGGACCTGGTCAAGCGCGGCATGATCACCCGCCAGCAGGCCCGGGAATACGCCAAGGAAAAGCGCCTGTTCGAATGAGCGGGCGCGCGCCGGCAACGACGTTTTCGAGGCACCCGGACGCCCGGGTGCGATAAAGGCCAGGAGCTGCTGGCCGCGGCCGGGGCAAGCCCCGTCCCTGGCCCACGGTTCCCGGCTCCGCAGGAGCCACCATGAGCAGCATCGACTTCACCTCCTTCCTCAAGCTGATGGCGCACCAGAAGGCGTCGGACCTGTTCATCACCGCCGGCATGCCGCCGTCGATGAAGGTCCACGGCAAGATCCAGCCCATCACCCAGAATCCGCTGACGCCGCAGCAGTCGCGCGACCTGGTGCTGAACGTGATGTCGCCGCCGCAGCGCGAGGAGTTCGAGAAGACGCACGAGTGCAACTTCGCGATCGGCGTCGCTGGCGTCGGGCGCTTCCGCGTGTCGTGCTTCTACCAGCGCAACCAGGTGGGCATGGTCCTGCGCCGGATCGAGACCAAGATCCCCAGCGTGGAAGAGCTCAACCTGCCGCCGATCATCAAGACCCTGGCGATGACCAAGCGCGGGATCATCATCTTCGTCGGCGCCACCGGCACGGGTAAATCGACCTCGCTGGCGGCGATGATCGGCTACCGCAACCAGAACTCGACCGGGCACATCATCACCATCGAGGACCCGATCGAGTTCGTGCACAAGCACGAGGGCTGCATCATCACCCAGCGCGAGGTCGGCATCGACACCGACAGCTGGGAGAACGCGCTCAAGAACACCCTGCGCCAGGCGCCGGACGTGATCATGATCGGCGAAGTGCGCACCCGCGAGGGCATGGACCACGCCATCGCCTTCGCCGAGACCGGCCACCTGGTGCTGTGCACGCTGCACGCCAACAACGCCAACCAGGCCATGGACCGCATCATCAACTTCTTCCCCGAGGACCGCCGCGGCCAGCTGCTGATGGACCTCTCGCTCAACCTCAAGGGCGTGGTCGCCCAGCAGCTGATCCCGACGCCCGACGGCAAGGGCCGCCGCGTGGCGATGGAAATCCTGCTCGGCACGCCGCTGGTGCAGGACTACATCCGCGACGGCGAGATCCACAAGCTCAAGGAAGTGATGAAGGAGTCCACCAACCTCGGCATGAAGACCTTCGACCAGGCCCTGTTCGAGCTGTACCAGGCCGGCGAGATCTCGTACGAGGACGCGCTGCGCTACGCCGACTCGCAGAACGAGGTGCGGCTCAAGATCAAGCTCGCCCAGGGCGGCGACGCGCGCACGCTGTCGCAGGGCCTGGACGGCGTCGAGATCGCCGAGGTCCGCTGAGGCCGGTGCGGACCCGCATGGAGCCGCGCCCGGACCGGCGTGCGGCCCTTCCCGCGGGATGACCGGAGCCGATGGGGAAGGCGGCGGACCGGACGTGGTCCTGCTGCCGGGATGGCTGGCCCCGGAGGCGGCGTCGGCCCTGTTCGAGACCCTGCGTGCGGGCCTGCCCTGGCAGGTGCACCGCGTACGGATGTTCGGCCGCGAGATCGACTCGCCGCGACTGAGCTGCTGGATCGGCGATCCCGGCGCGTCCTATCGCTACTCCGGCGTGCGCCATGCGCCGCATCCCTGGCCGCAGGCGCTTTCGGCGCTGCGCGGGCGGCTGGCCGCCGAGACCGGCGCGGACTTCAACAGCGTGCTGGCCAACCTGTACCGCGACGGACGCGACAGCATGGGCTGGCACAGCGATGACGAACCCGAGCTGGGTCCGCGCCCGCTGATCGCCTCGCTGAGCCTCGGCGCCACGCGCAGGTTCGTGTTGCGACGACGCGACGATCCCGCGCGCAAGCTCGCGCTGGAGCTGCCGCACGGCAGCCTGCTGCTGATGCGCGGCGACACCCAGGCCGGCTGGCGGCATGCGCTGCCGCGGACCGCCAGGGTGGCCGGCGCGAGGATCAACCTCACCTTCCGCCGGGTGCGATCGCCTGCGCCGCCCTCGTGACCGCGCGATGGCGGGCGGCGCGGCTCAGCGCGGCTCGCCGGGGTGCTGGCTGCGCTGGTGGGCGTCGCCGGTGGTCAGGATCCACAGCGCCAGTTCGCCGGTCAGCTGTTCCATGCCGCGCGAGAAAGCGTCGGCGACCAGGGCGATGTCGGTGCCCGCCGACGGGGTGACGCGCTCGAAGGTGCGCGAGGCCACGATCGACTGGTCGCGGCCGTGGACCAGCTTGGCGTTGACCTCGATCACCGCGACCGGCACGGCCTTGCCGGCGTAGTCGGCCTCGAAGCGGCGCACGTCCGTCAGCAGCTTGTAGTCGGGGAACACGCCGGCGCCCTGGCGCGCGACGGCCGGGATCCGGCCCGAATCCTCGAGCGCGCGCAGCAGCGCGTCCTGCAGCATGTCCGGCGGCGGCTTGGCCCAGCTGGCGCCGCGATAGACCTGCAGTTCGCCGGGCAGGGGGCGCACGGCGATCCGGGAGCTGTCGACGATGCGCGCGGCCTGCGGCGCGACCAGGGCCAGCTGCCACTCCACCGTCGGCGCGGAGGCGTCGAGCGTGACCCGCGGATCGGGCGCGTAGATCGTGGACGGTTCGCGATCGCCGCCGCCGAGCAGCGAGCAGCCGGCCAGGGCCAGCGGTAGCAGGCCAGCGACGGCATGCCGGATCGTCAACGCGGGGCGGGCGGGGGCTGGACTCACGGTTCGAACTCCTTGGGGCCCTGGCGGCCGAGCAGGTACCGGGCGGGATTGCCTTCGAGGCGGTCGCTGATCCGGCGCAGGTCGCGCACCAGCCCGCGCAGCTCGCCCAGGGTCGGGCCGAGCTGGCCGAGACCGTCGTTGGCGAAGCTGCTGATCGCGGCCCGGTTCTCGCTGAGGATGGCGTCGGCGCCGCCGGCGGCCGAGTCGAGCCGCGACAGCGTGGAATCGATCCGCGCCACCAGCGCCGGCAGCTTCTGCACCAGCTCGCGGTCGAAGGTGTCGAGCGTGCGGTTGGCAGAGGACATGGTGACGTTCAGCTGCTCGCTGGCCTTGCGCGCGTTGATCAGGATCTCGCGCATGTCCTCGCGCTGCTCGGCGATGGTGCCGGTCATGGTCTGGATGTTGTCGAGCGTGTCGGTGAAGCGCTGGACGTTCTCCTCGCTGAGCATGTTGTCCAGGCGCTCGACCAGGCGGTTGGCGGTGTCGGCGATGTTCTGCAGCGCCGAGGCCTCGGTCTCGATCACCGGCGGGCCTCCGTTGGGGCCGGCCGCCAGCGGCGGCGCTTCCGGGCTGCCGCCGGTGAGCTGGATGATCGGCGGGCCGGTGAGGCTGGTCATCGACAGGCGCGCGCGGGTATCGGCCTTGACCGGTGCGTCGGCCTGCAGCTTCAGCCTGGCGATCACCTGGCGCGGATCGTTGGGGGCCAGCATCAGGTCGTCCACCGTGCCGATGGCGATGCCGTTGTAGTGCACGCTGCTGCCCTCGGTCAGGCCGGTCACCGGCTCGCGGAACACGACGTGGTACTCGTTCCAGCTGCGGTCCGACGAGTACTTCGCGGCCCACAGCGCGAACAGCAGCAGGAACAGCGTCACCCCAATGGTGAACGCGCCGATCAGCACGTAGTTGGCCTTGGTTTCCATGTCAGGTGTCCTCAGCGATGGCCGCCGTCGCGTGCGCCGCACGCCCGCGCGGGCCATGGAAATAGTCGTGGATCCAGGGATGGTCGATGCGCTCGATCTCGTCCAGCGGCGCCGCCGCGACCACCTTGCGGTCGGCCAGCACCGCGACGCGGTCGCAGATCGCATACAGGGTGTCGAGATCGTGCGTGATCAGGAACACGGTCAGGCCCAGCGCCTGCTGCAGGGTGCGGATCAGCCGGTCGAACGCAGCCGCGCCGATCGGGTCCAGTCCCGCGGTGGGCTCGTCCAGGAACAGCAGCGGCGGGTCCAGGGCCAGCGCCCGCGCCAGCGCCGCGCGCTTGCGCATGCCGCCCGAGAGCTGCGAGGGCAGCTTGTCCAGCGCATCGGCGGGCAGGCCGGCCAGCCGCACCTTGAGCAGCGCCAGCTCGTAGCGCAGGGATTCGGGCAGGTCCGGGTGGTGCTCCTTGAGCGGCACCTGCACGTTTTCGCCGACGGTCAGCGAGGAAAACAGCGCGCCGTCCTGGAACAGCACGCCGGTGTTGCGCTCCAGGTGCAGGCGCTCGCCCGGATCGTCCGAACGCGGATCCACGCCCAGCACCGAGATCTCGCCGGCGTCGGGCTGGCGC
This sequence comes from Pseudomonadota bacterium, assembly GCA_023453655.1. Classification (GTDB taxonomy): domain Bacteria; phylum Pseudomonadota; class Gammaproteobacteria; order Xanthomonadales; family Xanthomonadaceae; genus Luteimonas; species Luteimonas composti. The sequence goes on along the minus strand of JAEXTE010000426.1, from coordinate 3,457 downwards.
AGGCCGATCAGCGAGCGCATCAGCACCGACTTGCCGCTGCCCGAGCCGCCGACCACGCCGATGATCTCGCCGCGGCGCACTTCCAGGTCCAGGCCCTCGTGCACGGTCTGCGCGCCGAAGCGGTTGACCATGCCGCGGACCTGGATCAGCGGCGCGTGCGCGCTGCTGGCGTGATCGGCGATCGGGGATTCCCGGCTGGACCGGGCCAGGGCATCACCTCCGGCATCCCGGCCCTGGCTTCCCTGCTGTTTCGAATGCCCAGTCACCGATCACCAATCCATGTACATGAACCAGATCGCGGCGAACGCGTCGAACACGATGACCAGCGAGATCGTCTGTACCACCGCCGAAGTGGTGCGCTCGCCCACCGACTGCGCCGTGCCCTTGACCTGCATGCCCTCCAGGCAGCCGATCAGGCCGATCACCATCGCGAACAGCGGCGCCTTGGACATGCCGATCAGGAAATGGCGCAGCTCCATCTCCTGGTGCATGCGCGCCAGGTAGGCCTGCGGCGGGATGTCGAGGCTGAAGGCGCCCACCGACAGCCCGCCGAGCAGGCCCGAGACCATGGCGATGAAGGTCAGCAGCGGCAGCATCACCAGCAGGGCGATCAGGCGCGGGATCACCAGCAGTTCCACCGGATCCAGGCCGAGGGTGCGGATCGCATCGACCTCCTCGCGGCTCACCATCGCGCCGATCTGGGCGGTGAAGGCGCTGGCGGTGCGGCCGGCGAGCAGGATCGCGGTCAGCAGCACGCCGAATTCGCGCAGGAAGGCGATCGAGACCAGTTCGACCACGAAGATCGTGGCGCCGAAGTCGGCCAGGATCTGCGCGCCGAGGAAGGCGATCACCGCGCCGACCAGGAACGAGAGCAGGGCGACCAGCGGCACCGCATCCAGGCCCACCTGCTCCATGTGGTGCACCGTGGGGGTGAGGCGGAAGCGGCGCGGGTCGAGCACGGTGCGGCCGAGCTTGACCAGGGTCTCGCCAAGGAAGCTCACCAGCGCCACGACTTCGCGCGCGTTGTCGTGGACGGCGTAGCCCAGTCGCGCCAGCGCCGCGGCGAAGCCGTACTCGCGGCGCGGCTTCGGGCGCTCGTCGTGGATGTCCTCGATCGCCGAGACCAGGGCGCGATGGTCCTCGCGGAAGCGGAAGTCGTCGTAGTCCAGGTCGCGGCGCTTGGCGTAGCGCAGCAGCTGCAGCACGCCCAGCGAATCGAGCCGTTCGACCGCGGTTGCGTCGATGCGCGCCACCGAATCGGGCGCCGAGCGCAGCGCCTCGCCGATCCCGGCGGCGTGGGCCAGCGTCCAGCATCCGGCCAGGCGCAGCACGGCCTGTTCGCCAGGCGCGAGGTCGGCGGTGGGCGGGGTCGCGGTGGAGGCTGTCATCGCCGGCGAGGATACAGGCAACACCCTGCAAGAACAGGTCACGACCGCCGTGCGACCGGGGGGCGTGCCATGCGATCCTGTCGCCATGGCCGAACCCCTGCCCGCCAACGCCGCCTACGCGATCCGCATCGCCTTCATCGTCGAACTGGCCGGCCACCTGCACCGCAACGGCACCACCGCGCAGCGCCTGGAGGGCGCGATCGTCTCGGTCGCGCGCCGGCTCGGGCTCGATTGCGAGCCCTGGAGCAATCCGACCGGCCTGATCCTCAGCTTCAACGATCCGCAGCGTCCACCGGGCGAGAGCGACACCACCCGCGTCATCCGCCTGCCGCTGGGCGAAACCAACCTGTCGCGGCTGTGCGAGGCCGACCGCATCGCCGAAGAGGTCACCGCCGGCCGGCTCGGCATCGCGGAGGGCCATGCCGCGCTGCGCGCGCTGGGTCGGGAGGGCGACTGGCGCACGCACCTGCGCCAGACCTTCGGTTTCGGGCTGGCGGCCGCCAGCGTGGCCGGGCTGCTGCGGCTGCCGTGGCTGGACATCGCCACGGCCGGCGTGACCGGCACGCTCATCGGCCTGCTGCTGTGGGCCAGCCGCAACAGTCCCCAGATGCGCGAGGCCGACGACGCCATCGCGGGCATGCTGGCCGGTGCCCTCGCGGCGCTGGCGGCCACCTTCGTTGGCCCGCTCAACCTCAATACCGTGGTGATCGCGTCGATGATCGTGCTGATGCCCGGGATGGCCCTGACCAACGCCTTCAGCGAGCTCACCAGCCAGCACCTGATGTCGGGGACCGCGCGCCTGTTCGGGGCGATGTCGACCCTGCTCAAGCTCACGGTGGGCACGATGATCGCGCTGACCCTGGCGCAGATGGTCGGGCTGGAGCCGCAGGTGCGCGCATGGCGCCCCCAGCCGGACTGGGTGGAGTGGTGCGCGGTGGTGACCGCCGCCTGGGCCTTCGCCGCGCTGTTCCGCGCCGCGCGCCGCGATTACCTGCTGGTGATGGCGGCGGCCATCGCCGGCTACCAGATCTCCCGGCTGGGCGGGCAATGGCTGGGCAGTCCGGCCGGCGTGTTCCTGTCGGCGCTGGTGATCACCGTGGCCGGCAACGGCTACGCGCGCTGGATGAACCGGCCCGGCGCGCTGATCCGCGTGCCCGGCATCATCATGCTCGTGCCCGGCAGCACCAGCCTGCGCAGCCTGCTGGTGGCGGTGCAGCAGCAGGACATGTCGGCGGGGCAGGCCGCGGCGATCACCGTGCTCAACGTGCTGCTGGCGCTGGTGGCCGGCCTGCTGGTCGGCAACCTGCTGCTCCCGGCGCGCCGCGACCTCTGAGCGGCTGGCGCGAAAACGCCGGCGCAAGGCCGGCGTTCCGGTGTCGCCGGGAGCTGCAGTCCTACTTGATCAGGAAGTCCTCGGGCTTCTTGCCCTTCTTGACCAGGGCGGCCATCCAGCGCGGCTGCTTGCCGCGGCCGGTCCAGGTCTCCTCCGGGTTGCCCGGGTTGCGGTACTTCGGCGGCACCTTGCCCAGCTTGCGTCCGGCCTGCGCCGGCGCCCGCTTGGCGGAGGCTTTCTTCGCGCCGCGGCGGGCGCCGCCCGTCGTCGCGCCGCCGAACAGCTCCTCGATCGAATAACCTTCGGCCGCCGCGAAATCGACGATCCGCTTGCGGATCGCCGCGATGGGCTTGCGCTTCTTCAAAACGGTCTTGCGTTGGCGGGCCGCGTTGATCAGCGCGTCGAGCTCCTTGGGCGAAAGTGCATTCAGATCGATTGCCATTCGAAACTCCAGTACGGGAAGGAAAAAGGAAGTGGCCGCTCCGTGGCCCGGCGCCATGGTAATGGAGCGCGGCCAGCCGGCAAAATCGCGCTGCGCCGGTTCGCGCCGTTCGCGATTATCGCGGCGTGGTTTTTCCGGGGGATAATCGCCGCTTCTTGCCGCGCGATGGCCGCTGGGTCCGCCGCATCGGCTCGATTAATTGGGACGGAGCCAGGCCGTATCCCGCGCCCGTCGACGCGATGCGCCGATCCCGCGCTCGCGATCGGCGAAACGACGCGCCGCCCATGCGGGCGG
>JAEXTE010000417.1 GCA_023453655.1 Pseudomonadota bacterium | reverse complement strand
CCGACAGGCCGCCGACGGCCGCGCCGTTGACCAGCTCCGGCACGCCGGCCAGCGGGTCCTCGACCAGCACGGCGGCCTCGGCGTCGTTGTTGGCCGGATCCGGATCCTCGGTCTGCGCCGTGGCTGCGGCCGCGACAGCCAGCGCTTCGCCGGTCCGCGCCGCTGGCGCGGTCGCGGCCAGGGCGAACACCACCTCGTCCTGCGACGCCAGCGTCGGCGCGCTGCAGGCCACGGTGGTGCTGTCGCCGGCGAGGGCGGGCGCGTCGCAGGTCCAGCCCGCGGGCGCGGACACGGCAAGGTCGGGCAGGGCGGCATCGAAGGCGAAGCCGACCCCGGGGAACTCCGCCGCGTCCGGGCCTGCGTTGGCGAGCACGGCCGAGAATTCGGCCAACGCGCCGGCATCGACCGTCGGCGCCAACGCCTCGACTTGGAGCGCGAGGTCGGCAAAGCGCAGCGCCGCCAGCCGTACCCGCAGCAGGGTCGGGTCGTGGTCGGTCAGGCGCGCCGGCGAGGCGTCGTCGTTGCGCGCCGTTTCCGGGAAGTCGGCGGCGATGCGTGCGTGCGCGAGTTCGAGCCCGGCCACGTCGGGCGCGTCCACCAGCGCGGCATTCACCAGCACGTGGTCGAGCGTCTGCGCCTGGTAGTCGAACACGAACGAGTAGCGCTGGTCCGGATCGGCCAGCAGCGTCAGGTTGTACAGGTCCGGCTCGACCAGGTCGTTGCCGTCGCCGTCCACCGCGGTGGTCGGGTCGGGCGCGGGCAGGCCGGTGACCGTGCCCAGCGCGTCGACCAGGCCGTCGTTGAACTCGAAGGCGTTGAAATCGCCCATCACCATGATCCGGCGCGCTGGATCGGCCGCCTGCATGCCCTGTACCAGCGCGGCCAGCGAATCGGCCTGGGCCTGCCGCTTGGCGCGTACGCGCTGGCCGAGGGTGAGCCAGCCGCTGCTGCCCGCCTCGTCGCTGTCGACGTCGTTGAGCGAGCGCTGGTGCACCACGACCGCGGTGAATGGCCAGCTGCGTCCGTCGGCGAAGCGCACGATGCCGTCGAGCGAGAGCGGCGGGCGGTCGTTGAGCAGGCTGCTGCTCCCGTCCGGGTTTTGCAGCGTCTCGGTCGCGCCGTGCTGGACCACGTCCAGCACCTCCACGCGGGGCGTGCCGGCGGTTACCTCCGCGCCCTTGACCAGGAAGCCGACATCAATGCCGCCGACGTCGTTGCCTTCCAGCAGGTGCGCGTCGTAGCCGGGGTCCGGATCGCCGGCGGCGACGGCGTCGGCGTTGATGCGCGCAGCCAGCGCCTGCAGCGTGGACAGGTTCTCGACCTCGGTCACGCCGAGCACGTCCGGCGCGTGCAGGTAGTTGCGGATCGCCAGCGAGGCCTTGGCCAGGCGCCGCTCGAACGCGGCGGCGGTGAGGACCGGCTCGCCGATGGCCGGATCGTTGACGGCGTCGAAGAAGCGCTCGAGGTTCCAAGTGGCAAAGCTGGCCTCGTCCGGCGCAGGGAGCGGCGCGGGACGCGGCAGGCCGGCGTCGCTGCAGTCCACCTCCAGCGCGCCTTCGGGATAGATCGTGTAGCGGCGGAAGGTGTAGTCGAGCGGGCCGACCAGCGAACCGCCAATCACCAGGCAGCCGGCGGCGACCTCGGCGGGGGGCGCGCCAATGGTGGTGCTGTTGACCGCGACCAGTTCGGGATTGAAATCCCAGCGCGGGATGTCGGTGGCCGAACTGCCGAGCGGGTCTGGGTTGGGCACCGGGATGCCGGGTTCGCGGAACGGCCGCGGCGTGCCGGTGACGACCACGGCGAAGCGGCCATTGCTGGTCGCCGTGGCCTGGGTTTCGTTGACATTGCCGCCGGTGGGCGCGACCACGGTGGCGCTGGGCACCATCACGCGCATGCCCTCGAGGTGTTCGAGCTGGTCGAGTCCGCCGTTGGCGGCGGGCAGGTCCAGGGTCAGGGCCACGGGCGCCGGCAGGGCGTTGCCTGCCGACAGCGCCACCACGCTGGCGCCGACGAGCTCGGTCAGGGGCAGCTGGTGCGGGTCGGCCGCGGGGATGTACTCGTCGACCGTGCCCTGCACCAGCACGCGGTTGCCGACGGCCGCGGATTCCGGCGGCGTGGTCGAGGTGAACACGAACACGCCTTCCGAGGTTGCCGGATCGCCGTCGTCCTCGCCCGGCGCGCTCTGCAGGAAGAAGCCGTTGTTCTTGCGGCCGGTCACGATGCCGGTGGTGGCGACCGCCATGCCGTTGTACGGCGAGAACTGGCCGCTGCCCTGGATCGCGAAGATGGCGACCGTGCTGACGTCGTCGTTGAGGATGGTGCCGATGCCCTGCGCGTCGGCCAGTTCGGCGCCGACCGCGTTGGACAGCTCGACGCTGAAGCTCTCGTCCGGTTCGTTGGCGGTGTCGCCCACGACCGCGACGCCGATCGTCACCGAGGTCTCGCCCTCGGCGATCGTGGCGGTGCCGGAGGCGGCCTGGTAGTCCCCGTCCGCGACCGTGGCGGTCCCGTCGGCGGTGGCCCAGTCGATGCTGGCGCCGCCTTCCCCGGCCGGCTGGCTGAGGCTGATGGTGAAGAAGAACGGCGTGGTGCCGGTGTCGCCTTCGGCGGCGCTGGTGTCGGAGATGCTGGCGAACGGCGTGCCCCCGCCCCCGCAGGGCGCGGGCGGCGTGGCGCCGTTGCGCGGCGCGGGCGTGGCGCTGGTGAAGGCGGCCGCGTTGCTGTTGGAGTCCGTGCAGCCGCCGTCGGCGCGGAACGCCGCCGCGGCGTTGCCGAGCGCCGGCGCCGCGGCCGCGCCTTCGAAGAAGTTGGCGTTGCCGAAGCCGACCAGGTCGAGGATCAGGGCCAGCTGTTCGGGCGAGCAGGGCGCGCTGCCGCCATTGCAGCCGAGGCTGGCGGTCGACGCGACCAGCGCGACCTTGCCGGCGGTACCGGACATGTTGATGGTGCCGCTGGCATCGGGCGCCGGCAGCGGCGCGCCGTTGGCGCCTGCAGCCATGCCGACGAGGAAGTAGCGCCCGGGTTCGAGCGTGACCGCGGGCAAGACCACGATCTGGCTGCTGCCCGCGCCGAGGTTGCCGGTGCCGGTGGCGCTGGCGTACTGCACCGACAGCCCGCCCAGGGAAACCGGATCGCTGCCGCGGTTGAACAGCTCGACATAGTCGGCGTTGTAGGGCGCGCCGCTGTTGCCGCCGCCGCCATACACCTGGCTGACCACGACCTGGGCGTGCAGGGACGGGGCGCACAGCACGCCGCACAGGACCAGCGCCGGCGACAGCCGGGCAAGCAGTCGATTGACCACGGACTCACTCCCTCGATGTCCGTCCCTCGCGGAACGGGTGGCCGGCCCCCCTGGCTGGCGCCGATTGTGCACCGTCCCGGTGTCGGCTGCATGACGCCCCGCAGCGGCGATGCGTTACCCTCGCCCGATGGCCATCGACAAGAACGAACGCCCGCTGGAGGACGGCATCCACACCGACCTCGACGGCAGGATCACCTACGGCGGATACCTGCGCCTGGACCGCCTGCTCGACGCGCAGCAGCCGCTGAGCGACCCGGCCCACCACGACGAAATGCTGTTCATCGTCCAGCACCAGGTCTCGGAGTTGTGGCTGAAGCTGATCATCCACGAGCTCGGCGCGGCGATCGGCTTCCTGCGCCGCGACCAGGTCTGGCAGTGCCAGAAGGTCATCGCGCGCTGCAAGCAGGTGCTGCGCCAGCTGACCGAGCAGTGGTCGGTGCTGGAGACGCTCACGCCTTCGGAGTACATGGAGTTCCGCGACGTGCTGGGCCCGTCGTCGGGCTTCCAGTCGCTGCAGTACCGGATGGTCGAGTTCCTGCTGGGCAACAAGAACGCGTCGATGCTCAAGGTGTTCGCGCACGACCCGGCCGGCCAGGCGCGGCTGCGCGAGGCGCTGGAAGCGCCGGGGCTGTACGACGAATTCCTGATGTACCTGGCGCGCTGGGGCCACGCGGTGCCGGCCCGGCACCTGCAGCGCGACTGGTCGCGCCCGCACGTGCGTGACGAGGCGCTGCTGCCGGTATTCGAGGCGATCTACGAGGACACCGGCCGCTACTGGCGCGAGTACGCGCTGTGCGAGGACCTGGTGGACCTGGAGACGCAGTTCCAGCTGTGGCGCTTCCGCCACATGCGCACGGTGATGCGCATCATCGGCTTCAAGCGCGGCACCGGCGGTTCGTCGGGCGTGGGTTTCCTCAGGCAGGCGCTGGAGCTGACCTTCTTCCCGGAACTGTTCGACGTGCGCACCAGCATCGGGCCGGGGCGCTGAGCGCAGGCATCGTGCATGGACGGACCGGCACCGGACTGGGCCCAGTGGCTGGCATGGCTGGTCGCGGCGCTGGTGCTGGCGCGCAGCGCGCCGGCGCTGCGCCGCCACGTCGCGGGCGCTGACGCCGAGGCGCACCGGATCCTGCTGCTGGCCACCCTGGCGCTGGCGGCGATGCGCTGGTTCAACACCGCCGCGCTGCAGGGCGTGATGCTGCATTTCCTCGGCGCCACCATCGCCACCCTGATGTTCGGCGCCGGCACTGCCTGCTGGGCGATGGCGGCGGTCAGCCTGGCCGGCGTGCTGCTGGGCGCGGCCTGGCAGGGCTGGGCGATGGATTTCATGGCCACCGGCGCGCTGCCGGTGGCGGTGACCGCGCTGGCGTCGTGGGCGGCGCGCACCTGGCTGCCCCGCAACGTCTTCGCCTACATCATGCTCAATGCCTTCGCCGCCGGCGCGCTGGCCATGGCCGCCTCGATGCTGGCCAAGGCCGCGGTCACCGCGCTGCTCGGCGGGCGCGCGCTGGCGGCGTATCTCGTGGCCACGCCGATGCTGATGTTCGCCGAGGCCTTCTTCGCCGGCACCGTGATGGCGCTGGTGGTGGTGTACCGGCCGCACTGGTGCCGCAGCTTCGACGACCGCGCCTACCTGTGGCCGGAGCGGCGCATGTAGCGCCAGCGCCCGCCAGTTGGCCTGATCGGGCGCGCGTGCGCCGTCCGGATGCACTAGCATCCACCGATTCGCAGCCACCGGAACCCGTTTGATGAGCCAACAGCGCCCCGACACCCTCCCGCCGCGCGGCGGGCTGTCCTCGCGGATCCTCGACGGCGTCGAGCGCGTCGGCAACCGCCTGCCGGATCCGGCCGCACTGTTCCTGATCCTGATGCTGCTGGTGTGGGCGCTGTCATGGCTGCTGTCGGGAGTCGAGTTCAGCGCGGTCAATCCCGCCACCGGCGATCCGATCCGGATCGTGAACCTGCTCTCGGGCGAATCGCTCACCGCCTTCATGGCCAACCTCTACCGCGTGTTCATGGCCTTCGCGCCGCTGGGCGTGGTGCTGACCGCGATGCTGGGCCTGGGCGTGGCCGAACACACCGGCTACATCAACGCAGGACTGCGGCGGATGCTGTCGATCACGCCGAAGTCGCTGCTGACCCCGGCGCTGGTGGCGGTCGCGGTGCTCAGCCACGTTGCGGTGGATGCCGGCTACGTGCTGGTGATCCCGCTCGGCGGGGTGATCTTCTACGCCGCCGGACGCCATCCGCTGGCGGGCATCGCGGCGGCGTTCTGCGGCGTGTCGGGTGGATTCTCCGCGACCCTGTTCGTGCCGTCCTCGCTCGATCCGCTGCTGTCGAGCTTCACCCAGGAAGCCGGCCGCATCATCGAGCCGGCGCTGATCGTCAATCCGCTCAACAACTGGATCTTCACCACGGTCTCGAGCTTCCTGATCATCGCGATCGGCTGGTTCGTCACCGACCGCATCATCGAGCCGCGCCTGGCCCGCACCGCGATCGACGGCGATACCCGCGACCTGCCGAAGATGGAGCCGCTCACCGACGCCGAGCGCCGCGGCCTGCTGTGGGCCACGCTGGCGATGCTGGCCGCGCTGGCCCTGTTCGCGCTGAGCCTGGTGCCCGAGACCTCGCCCTGGCGCGCGCCGGCCGACACGCCCGCGGTGGTGGCCGGCGGCAATCCGCTGCTGGTCGCACAGGCGCCGGTGATGCAGTCGATCGTGGCGCTGATCTTCATCCTGTTCCTGCTGCCCGGCATCGTCTACGGCTATGTCGCCGGCACGGTGAAGACCCATCGCGACATCATCGCGGCGATGACCAAGGCCATGGGCGGCATGGCGTACTACATCGTCATCGCGTTCTTCATCGCCCAGTTCCTGGCCGGCTTCAACGGTTCGGGCCTGGGCACGCTGATGGCGGTGGAGGGCGCGGAGCTGCTCGAATCGCTCGGCCTGCCGATGTGGATGACCATCATCGGACTGATCGTGATGACCGGCGTCGTCAACCTGTTCATCGGTTCGGCCTCGGCCAAGTGGGCGCTGCTGGCGCCGATCATGGTGCCGCTGATGATGCAGCTGGGGGTCTCGCCCGACCTCACCCAGGCGGCCTACCGCGTGGGCGACTCGATGACCACGATCATCACCCCGCTGATGCCGTATTTCCCGCTGATCGTGGTGTTCTGCCAGCGCTACGTGACCTCGGCCGGCATCGGCACCCTGGCCTCGCTGATGCTGCCCTACTCGCTGGCGCTGTCCCTGCTGTGGACCGCGCTGCTGCTGGCTTTCTGGGCCCTGGGCGTGCCGTTGGGCATCGGGGCGAGCTACGAATACA
>JAEXTE010000274.1 GCA_023453655.1 Pseudomonadota bacterium | reverse complement strand
GCGGCGGGGGGCCGGGCCGCGGAGGGGGAACAGGGCGCGACGTACTGAGCCACCCCCCTTCCCCGCCTCTCCCCGCTGCGCGGAGGGAGGTACCGAACGGGTGGGGCAACGGCGTGCGGCAGCGGGTGAACCGGCTGCGGGGATGGGAACAGAGGCAGGGTGAGCTGAGCCGCCCCCCTCCCAGTCCTCCCCGCTGCGCGGAGGGAGGAGCCGAACGCGTGCGGCAGCGGGTGGACTGGCTGCGGGGTGGGAACAGGGACGCGGCGAGCTGAGCCACCCCCTCCCAGCCTGCCCCCGCTAGGCGGAGGGAGGAGCGGTTGCGCGGCTCCGGGACTGGACCGGTTCCACTCGTCCACCGCCGCGTCGTCGGCTTCCATCGTCGTGCCGTCGACTTCCACCGTCGCGCCGTCGGCTTCCTAGCCGCGTCGCCGACTTCAGCGCTGCGGGGTCGGCTTCAGCGCTGGTGGGGGCGTACTCCCTCCCCCGCCTGCGGGGGAGGGTTGGGGTGGGGGCCTCCGGTCGCCACGCCGATGATCGCGCCCCTGCGCCCGATCGCGTCCCGCCGACCCGCTAGCGCCGCCCCCGCCCCGCACGCCTGCGCACCAGCCGCGCCAACGTCGCCGGATCGGTCACCAGCCGTACCCGTTCGACGCCCAGCGCCTCGACCAGGTAGCGCGCGTTCGCGCCGCCCAGCCACACCGGGACGTCTCCAGGCAGGCCCGCATCCAGCAGGTGCAGCTGCTCCAGCGCGGCGCGGGCCTGTCCGGGGTCGATCGAACTCAGCGCCACGGCCGAGGCCTCGAGCCGTTCGACCACGCGCAGCAGCTCCACCGCCGGCAGCTCCGTCCCGAGGTAGAGCACCGGCGCACCGGCCTCGTGCGCCTGCAGCGCAGCGCCGAGCAGGCCGAGCTCGTGCGGCTCGCCCGGCAGGGTGGCGAACAGGATCCGCGGCCGCTGCTCGCGCGGGTGCTGGTTGAGGATCGACAGCAGGCGCGCGCGCAGCAGGCTGCTCACCAGTCGCTCCTGCGCGATCGCCAGGCGCCCGTCGGCCCAGCGCACGCCCACCTCGCGCAGCAGCGGCATCACCACCCGGTTGACCAGGATGGGCACCGGCAACGTGGCGATCGCCACCGACAGGTCGCGGTCGAACTCGTCCACGCGATAGTCGGCCACCGCGTCGAGCATGCGCTCGGGCAAGGCCTCGACCCCGCCGTAGCCGGCGCTGCGGGCCTCGTCCGCGAGACGCTCCAAGGCGGCATCGTCGAGCCGGGCAAGGTCGCGGATCGGATGGCCGCGCGCGGTCAGCCGGTGCAGGCGCGCCAGCCGCTCGACCATCGCGCTGTCGTACAGCCGCCGGCCCTTGGCATCGCGGTGCGGCACCACGGCGTCGTGGCGCCGCTCCCAGGCGCGCAGGGTTTCGGGGGTGAGGCCGCTCAGCTCGGCGGCTGCCTTGACCGGGAACATGCCGGGGAATGTACAACTTTCGTGCATGCACGACTTGTACGGGCGACTAACGGTGCGACGGCAAGACTGGCGCCGTCCAACCAATACCGGAGTTCGCCATGCAGTCCGCCACGCACAATTCCTCCCGCATCCGCCCCCTGCTGCTGGCCCTGTCGCTGGGCCTCGCCACGCCGCTGGCCGTCGCCGCCCCCGGCACCGCGGCAGCGCCCGCCAGCCAGGCCCAGTCCGACATCGTCGACACCGCGGTCGCGGCCGGCCAGTTCAATACCCTGGCCGCCGCGCTCAAGGCCGCCGGCCTGGTCGACACGCTCAAGGGCGACGGCCCGTTCACGGTGTTCGCGCCGACCGACGCGGCCTTCGCCGCCCTGCCCGCCGGCACGGTCGACAACCTGCTCAAGCCGGAGAACCGCGACCAGCTGGTCGCCGTGCTGACCTACCACGTGGTCCCCGGCCGCCACCCGGCCGCGAAGGTCGCGGGCATGGACGAAGCCACCACCGTCAACGGCGCCGGCCTCGACATCGCCGCCACCGGCGGCGCGGTCACCGTACAGGGCGCGCGCGTGCTCCAGGCCGACGTCAACGCCAGCAACGGCGTGATCCACGTGATCGACAAGGTCCTGGTCCCGGGCAGCTGATCTCCCGTCCCCCATCCCCCGGAGCAACATCCCATGAAGGCAATCAACATCGTGACCCTGCTGCTGGTGATCATCGGCGGCATCAACTGGGGCCTGGTCGGCGCCATGCAGTTCGACCTCGTCGCGGCGCTGTTCGGCGGCCAGGATGCGCCGCTGGCGCGACTGGTGTACGTGCTGGTCGGTCTCTCCGCGCTTTGGCAGATCCTCCCGCTGACCAAGGCCGCGAGCGCCGGCGAGGTGCGTGCCCAGGCCCACCACTGAGTGCGTGGCGCGGGCCGCCGCTCCGCCTCCGGGCGGGCGGCGGCCTTTTTTTTGGACGCTCGTCGGCGGGATCAGTCGAGGCGCGCCGCGTAGTCGTCGCGCACGTGCTGGTTGATATAGGTGTTGAGTCCGTCGCCAGCCTCGGCCAGCCGCTGCATTTCCATCACGTGCAGCGCGCCGGGATGCCGGTCGTCGTAACGGTAGGTGCCGCCGTGGCGGAAACGGATGTCGATCCAGCGCGGCCCGCAGGCGTAGGCGACGATTCCGGAATCGTCCTCGCCGGCGCGGTACGGCGTCATCGCGGAAACGTGGCGGGCCATGGGCGCGAGCCTGCCATCTCGGCGTCGCGCCGCACGTGAACCGGAACACGCATGCGTTCATCTTCGACGCAAAGGTCGACGTTGGCTTCATCGCCGATTGCCGACAGTGGTGCCCACGTATTCAGGAGACCCTGCACATGGACAAGAAGATCCAGCACACCCTCAACGACCTCATCGAGATCGCGCGCGACGGCAGCGATTTCTACACCGAGGCCGCCGGCAAGGTCGGCAACCCCGAACTCGCCGCGCTGTTCCAGAAGATGGCCGGCCACAAGCGCGACATCGTCTCCGGCCTGACCGCGGACGTCGCGGCCGCCGGCGGCGACCCGGCCGACCACGGCACGATGGTGGGCTCGGTGCGCCAGGTGTATGCCAAGGCGCGCGCCGCCATGGGCGATACCGACTATGCCTACGTCGCCGAACTCGAAGAGCTCGAGGATCGCCTGCTCGACGCGTTCAAGGACACCGTCGACGACGCCGACACCCCGCCGCAGGCCCGCGCCGCCGCGCAGAAGTACCTGCCGCGCGTGATCGAGTGCCACGACATCATGCGCAGCCGCAAGATGGCGTTGAAGAAGGCCAGCTAAGCGGCACCTTGCGAATGGCGTTGCCACGACCCCGGCCCGTCCGGGGTCGTGGCGTTGTGGGCGACGCATTCCGGGTCTTCCGGACGCTGGCCGCGAACGCGCGGGCGGCGCGTTGTTGGCTGTGCAGGGGCACCGGGCGCCGCGTGGACACGCGCGCCAGCAGGAGTTCGCCCATGCACACCACCCGGCCCCACCTCCAGACCCGCCCGCTGCCCACGCTGCCCACCTTCGAGGAGCCGAACGTCGCCCGCTTCCTCGTGGTGCCCGGCTCGGACGGCGGCTTCCTGATCCCCAGCGACCAGCACCCGCACGGCGACCTGCACCTGCAGCAGCTCGACGCTCCGGGCGTGATCCGCAGCCTGCCGGCGGTGCTGCTGTTCCGCACCCGGTACCTGGCCGGCTCGCGCTTCTCGGTCCGCGTCAACGGTTCGGCCGAGTTCCAGTTCCAGGGCGGCGAGGGCGGCGCCCAGTCCTGGCACGAGGTGATCGCGCCAGGGGTGCTGCGCGAAGAGGACAACGAGATCGTGCTGTTCGTCGCGCCCGACAGCGGCGGCCAGGTGATCTTCTCGGAGATCGCCATCCTCTACACGTCCAACAAGCTCACCGTGACCCGCCCGATCGTGCTCGAGCCCGCCGGCTGAGCGGCGCCTGCATGGCGTCGGACGGGATGCCGGTTGTCGACCGGCATTTGCACGGCCCGGTGCTAGGCTCGCGCCATGTCCAGCCCCCAGGCCAGCCGCGCGACACCGGCGCCCGACCCCGCGACGGGCGGCAAAGTGCGCGAGTGGTTCGCCAGCGTGCGGTCGCGCTCCCGCCGGCTGGCCGCGCCGCTCAGCGCGGAAGACGCACAGCTGCAGTCCATGCCCGACGCCAGCCCGGCCAAGTGGCATCTGGCGCACACCACCTGGTTCTTCGCGCGCTTCGTGCTCGACGACGCCGACGCCATTCCCGACGGCTGGGACGTGCTGTTCAACAGCTACTACGTCGGCGCCGGCGATCGGCATCCGCGCGCGCGGCGTGGAGTGCTCTCGCGACCCACGCTCGCCGAAGTGCTGGCCTGGCGCGAGGACATCGACGCGCGCGTGCTGCGCATGCTCGACGCCGCCTGCGTCGACCAGGCGCGCCTCGAGACGCTGGTGCTGGGCGTGCACCACGAGCAGCAGCACCAGGAGCTGCTGCTGACCGACATCAAGCATGCGCTGTGGTGCAATCCGCTCGCACCGGCCTATCGCCACGACCTGCCGCGCGCCGAGCCGGTGGTGTCGGCGGTGGACGCTGGACCGGCCTGGCTGGCGTGCGACGAGGCGATCGTGGAGATCGGCGCGCCGCGCTGGCCGGACGCAGGCGCGGACTTCGCCTACGACAACGAGACTCCACGGCATCGCGCCCTGCTGGCCGCGCATGCCATCGCCCGGCGCCCCGTGGACAACGCGGCCTATGCCGCCTTCGTCGCCGACGGGGGCTACCGCTCGCCCACCCTCTGGCTCAGCGACGGCTGGGACCTGGTGCAGCGCGAAGGCTGGCAACGACCGCTGTACTGGCATGAGGACGGGGAGCGCGAGTTCACCCTGGCGGGCTGGCAGCCGCGCGATCCGCGCGCGCCGGTCTGCCACCTGAGCCACTACGAGGCGGATGCGTTCGCGCGCTGGGCCGGCGCGCGCCTGCCCACCGAAATCGAATGGGAAGCGGCGGCCGCGTCCTGCACACTCGACGGCAACTTCGCCGACGACGAGGCACCGCTGCATCCGCATGCCGCGCGGACGGCCTCGCACGACGGCGCGCCGCAGGGCATGTTCGGCGACACCTGGGAATGGACCAGCAGCGCCTACGGCGCGTATCCGGGATTCCGCCCCCTGGCCGGCACGCTCGGCGAGTACAACGGCAAGTTCATGAGCGGCCAGCTGGTCCTGCGCGGCGGCAGCTGCGCCACCCCGCGCGGCCATGTGCGCGCCAGCTACCGCAATTTCTTCCCGCCGCACGCGCGCTGGCAGTTCTCGGGCCTGCGCTTGGCAAAGGACTTCGATTGAGCACCGCCCCCGAGCTGACCGACCTGCATCCCAGCACCGACGACATCGCCGGCGACGTGCTGCGCGGCCTGGCGTCCAGCCCGAAGCGGCTGCCGTCCAAGTACTTCTACGACCGGCGCGGCTCGGAGCTGTTCGAGGCGATCACCCGGCAGCCGGAGTATTACCTCACCCGCATCGAGCTGGCCCTGCTGGCCGAACGCGGCGGCGAGATCGGCGCGGCGGTGGGTCCGCGCGCGCACGTGGTGGAGCCGGGCAGCGGCAGCGGCCGCAAGACGCGGCTGCTGCTGGAGGCGCTGGAGGATCCGGTGGCCTACACGCCCATCGACATCTCGCGCAGCGCGCTGACCGACAGCGCCGGCCGGCTGGACCGCGAGTTCGGCGAGGTGGAAGTGCTGCCGGTGCTCGCCGACTTCACCCGTCCGGTGCCGCTGCCGGCGCCCTCGCGGCCCGCGGCGTCGGCCCTGGTGTTCTTTCCCGGCTCCACCCTGGGCAACTTCACCCGCGACGAGTCCGTGCGCCTGCTGGCCGCGATGCGCGCCACCATGGGCGAGGACGGCGCCGCCCTGCTCGGCCTGGACCTGGAGAAGGATCCGGCCATCCTCGAAGCCGCCTACAACGACGCCGCCGGGGTCACCGCCGAGTTCACGCTCAACCTGCTGCGCCGCCTCAACCGCGACGTCGGCAGCGACTTCGACCTCGCCGGGTTCGCCCACCGCGCACGCTACGTGGAGGAAGAAGGCCGAATCGTCACCACGCTGGAGAGCCTGCGCGAGCAGGACGTCACTGTGCAGGGCCGCCGCTTCCATTTCGCCGCGGGCGAACCGATGCAGGTGGAGCAGAGCCAGAAGTACACCGACGCGCGCATCGCCGCGCTCGCGGCGGACGCGGGACTGCGCGTGGTGGACGGCTGGAACGACGCGCGCGACTGGTTCGGCCTGCGCCTGCTGCGGGTGGCGTGACCGGCGCCGCTGGCCCTAGCATTCGCTCCCCGGGCCGCGCGCGGCTCGCCCGATCGACCCAGGACGCCTACGCGATGACGCCTCCCGACCACGAGTTCGACCCCGACGACAACTACCGGGGCGACGCCGAGCGTGCCGAGATCGACGACGAGGCCAGCACCGAAGTCCTGGTCTGGCAGCTGCTGCTGATCATCAACCCCGGCGACGAGGACGCGGCCCTGCAGCAGTTCACGGCCTTCCAGGAAGCGCTGGGCGGCGGCGACGCCGACGACCTCGGCCTGCCGCAGCTGCTGCGCGAGGTGACCGACTGGAAGTCCGGTTTCCACATCGACGAATCCGATACCGGCGCCCTGCTCGAGTGCCTGGTCGAGCTGGCCGCACGCTTCAACGTGGACATCGACTGGGGCGTGGAAGATCCCACCGACGACGAGTTCCTGGCGCGCGTGAGCGCCACCGGACTGCTGGAAACCGCACAGGACCAGCTGCGTCTGGAGGGCTACACCCTGTGGACCTGGGACACCGGCACCGACGCGCACGCCGGCTGGATGTCGCTGGCCAGCGACGACGAGGGCGTGCGGATCATCGCGCCTGCGCTGGGCTTCGACGCGCGGCCCGTGGGAATGTAGCGCCGCAGGGATCGTGCCCGCCGCTTTACCCGTGGCGACTGCGATCCATAGCGGTGCCTCCGGCGCCGCCGCGTCAGCCGCACCACTGCCGCTCGCAGGGGACGCCATCGCCGTCGCCATCCATCTGCGTGTTCGGGCAGTGGCGGATGAAGTACGTCGCCTCGTCGCAGGAACGCATCTGCGAACAGTGGATGCGGCCATCGCAGCGATAGGCGGACTCGACAGGCCGGACCGGGGCTGCAGCCGGCGCCATCGCGGCCACGGCCGGCGGTGGCGCGTCGCCAGGCGCTTCCGGGTTGAAATGGCGGTAGCCCTTCCATGCGGCCACGCCCAGGACCAGCAGCAGGATCAGCTTTTTCATCGTCTGGCTCCTAACGGTCGAGGAGGTTGCCGAGGGAACAGGCGCTGCAACAAACCTGCACCAGTCTCCCAGTCCTGCTCTCCGGTTCCCAGTCCTGCCCATCCGGTCCGGAGATACGAAGACACGGCGGTCCGGAGATACGGCGGCGGCCTGTCGCGCCGTGACTGCTCCCTCCCCCGCGCGCGGGGGCGCGGGCGTCCTGCATGCGGCACGCCGGGCGGGATGCCCGAACGACCGGCGGCCGCGCCGGGGCGGACGGGCTGGGGTGGGGCCACCACGTCGCGACGCACCCCGCGCCTTGCGGCGCGCGCCCCTCCCCTTCGGCACCTTCCCCCGCGAGCTGGGGAAGGGACGTGCCCGCATCTGCCATGGCGCCTGCTCCCCCGCGCGACCCTGGCGCGGCGGCACCCCTTCCCGAGCCAGCGCGACCGCGTCCGGCGCCGCGCGCCGCGTTCATCGCGCTTCGTCTTCCGCGCGGGCAAGCTGCCGGCTGTTCCCACCGGACTGTTGCCGTCGATGGCCCTGCTGCTTTTCTCCCTGGCGGTCGTGGCGGCGTGGATGCTTGGCGCCTTCCAGCTGTGGCCGCGCACGCGTCGCGTCGCCGAGGCGCTGCCGTGGCTGGGCGGGGTGCTGGCGCTGGGCGTCGCGGCCTGCCTGGTGCTCGGCATCGCCGGCATGCTGCTGCCGCTGGGCGAATGGCGCTCGCCGTCCACCGACCAGGTGGTGCACCGGCTGCTGGGCGAGGGTTCGCTGGCGATGCGACGCACGGCTTGGCCGCTGCTCGACCGCATCGCCAACGTCTACCTGGGGCTCGACATCGGCTGGACGCTGCTGGCGCTGTGCCTGGCGTCGATGCACGGGCTGGTGTTCTGGGCGGGCATCGCCGAACGGCGCCGCCGGACGACGGGCCGACGGGGCAGTTGACCGGCGCGGGCTCCCCGCCGGCTCAGCCCTCCGCGCGGAAGCGCCGCACGTGTTCCACCAGCGCGCGCAGCTTCGGCGGCTGGTTGTGCCGGTTCGGGTAGTACAGGTAGAAGCCGTCGAACTCGGGCAGGTAGTCGCCCAGCAGCGCCACCAGCTCACCGCTGCGCAGCCATTGCCGGTAGTTCTCCTCCAGGCCGAAGCTGATGCCGCCGCCGGCGAGCGCGGTGCGCAGCATCAGGCGCAGGTCGTTGGTGGTGACCTGCGCGCCCACGTCCACCTCGAACTCGCGACCGCCTTCGCTGAACTCCCAGCGGTAGGGCGCCACCTCCGGCGCCGGGCGCCAGCCGATGCAGCGGTGGTTGACCAGTTCGCACGGATGGCGCGGCTGACCGTGCCGCTCGAGATAGGCCGGCGCCGCCACCGCGACCTGCCGCTGCGGACCGGTCAGCGGCACGGCCACCATGTCCTGCTCGATCACCTCGCCCAGGCGCACCCCGGCGTCGAAGCCGCCGGCGACCAGGTCGATGGGGTCGTCGCTCACGGTCACGTCCAGGGTGATGCCCGGGTGCGCCTCGACGAAGCGCGCGACCAGCTCCCCGGACAGGAAGCGCTCGGCGATGGAGGAGACGTTGACGCGCAGCAGGCCGCGCGGCGGGCCGTCGCCGGGCGCGTCCTCCAGCGCCGCATCGACGGTCCGCAGCGGACCCACGACCTGCCGGTGCAGCCGCGCGCCGGCCTCGGTCAGCCGCACGCTGCGCGTTGAGCGCTGCACGAGGGCCACGCCCAGCCCGTCCTCTAGCCGTCGGATGCCCTGGCTGACCGCCGAGCGGGTGACCCCCAGCGCATCGGCCGCGGCGCGGAAGCTGGCCGTCTCGGCCACGGCCAGGAACATGCGCAGCAGGTTGAGATCCATGGCCATTGGTTAGCGATTCTAACCAGGCAGTTCAGCGCCTGCCGGATTCTCTGGACAGCGGGCGGCGCCTACCGTGAGCCCCGGCCCCCAACCGATGGATGCTGCCATGACCCGCTCCTCCTTCCGCCATGCACCGGCGGCCCAGGCCGCCGCCGCCCTGCCCGGTGGCGCCTCCTCCGCCACCCGCGGTTCCGCCCGGGCCGCCACGCCGCCGCACGTCGGCCTGTGGGTGACCGATGACGGCTACGTGCGCCACGCCCTGCTGCCGGACGGCCGCTACGTCGAAGCGCGCGGTCATCGCGAGGCCGCCTATCGCGGCCGCTACACGGTCACCGGCCGGCGCATCGATTACGTCGACGACACCGGCTTCACCGGCTACGGCGAGTTCATCGACGGCGTGCTCCACCACGCCGGGATGGCGCTGCGGCGGCAGCCGGAAGCTGCGCCCAACCGCGACGCACGCTGATGCGCCGCACCCGCTTTTCCCCCAGCGAGATGAAGGAAGTACCCATGAACGACAATCTCCAGGACAAGATCGTGCTGGTCACCGGCGCCAGCAGCGGCATCGGCGAGGCCACCGCCCGCATGCTGGCGGCCCGCGGCGCCACCGTGGTGCTCGGCGCCCGGCGCACCGACCGGCTCGAAGCGCTGGCCGCCGCGATCGCCGCCGACGGCGGCCACGCCAGCGTGCGCGCGCTGGACGTGACTTCGCGCGAGGACGTGCAGGCCTTCGCCGACCATGCCCTGCGACAGCACGGCCGCATCGACGTGCTGGTCAACAACGCCGGCCTGATGCCGCTCTCGCCGCTGTCGGCGCTGAAGGTGGACGAGTGGGACCGGATGATCGACGTGAACATCCGCGGCGTGCTCCACGGCATCGCCGCGGTGCTGCCGGTGATGGAGCGCCAGGGCCAAGGCCACGTGGTCAACGTGTCCTCGATCGGCGGCATGTTCGTGATGCCCGCGGCGGCGGTGTACTGCGCCACCAAGTACGCGGTGCGGGCGATTTCCGAGGGCCTGCGCATGGAGAGCGACACGGTCCGCGTGACCTGCGTGTATCCCGGCGCGGTGGAATCGGAACTGGCCAGCACCATCACCCATGCCGACACGGCCGAGGCCATCGACACCTTCCGCCAGATCGCGCTCGAGCCCGAGGCGATCGCCGAGGCCATCGCCCATGCGGTCGGCCAGCCCCCGGAGGTGGACACCACCGACATCGTGGTGCGCCACCTGCGGAGCCCGGCGTGACGGCGGCACCGGAGGGTCGGGTCCGCGGTCGCCTGGCGGCGCTGGCGCTGGGCGTGGCGGCGCTGGCGGCGGCGCCCGTGGCACTGGCCGGAGA